>JAIMBJ010000002.1 GCA_023511455.1 Bacillota bacterium | reverse complement strand
CATAGAACGTCCCAGCCCCTCGGCGGTGTGTGGAAAGAGTGTATCATGTTCTCTTTCCCACGTCTATACTAACAGAGTGCCAGCGAAGCATCTCAGAATATCGCGGTGAAACGATGATGGGGAGAGGAACAACACCTCTCCCCATCTGTTTTTACTGGCTACCCGGAGCCACCGTGCCGGGCGGTGCTCCTCCACCGGGAACAGGAGGGGCTGCCTGCACTTCACCTTCACGACCGTCGCCCTGTACCCCTCCGGTCATTCCGCGGTAGAGGAAGAACCCCACCACGAGCAGCACCACCACGATAATCGCGATAGCTACCGGTGTCGAGATGTTTTTATTCATAGCTTTTCCTCCCTGGTGCTTACGGAGGCGTGCAGATATCATCCGACATCAGCACCGGATAGTAACCCCACTCGTACGGTCGGTCTGGCTTGGGGTTGGGGTTGTTGGTTGCGCGGGCCCACTTCGCGTGTCCATCGGCGTACACGAAGTTCATCCCGCCCTGGTGGCGCGGATTGCCCTGATAAAACTCCCAGCCACCGCGTCCTTCCGTCCAGTAGTAGCGCGGCTGGCTGTCCAGCGGACCCACGAGGCAGTTGCGCCAGCTGAAGATGTAGTTGTTGTCGGCGATGATGCCGATGTTGGAAGGCGATTGAATCGCCGCGAGGGACGTGCCGCCGGTCAGCAGGAGTTCATTGATGCCGTACTCGACGAACGGCACAATGCGCTTCCTCTCAGGGTCGCCGCACACCCACAGCGCGTAGGCTGCCACGTAAGTGGTACCCGCGTAGCTGGGGGCAGTCGAAAATGCCGCCGTTCTTGACATACGGGTAGACGAGCGTCGCCCAGTGCTGTTTGGGATGGTTCGGGTCCACCGTGAAGTAGCCGGTGTCGGGACAGCCACCCGGCCACGGCTGCACGAAGAACCTCTCGTCGTAATCTTGGACGTACATACCCACTGCGAGCCCAATCTGCTTGGTGTTGGACAGACATGATGTCTTGCGTGCCTGCTCGCGTGCTTGCGAGAAGACAGGGAACAGGATCGCTGCCAGTATCGCGATAATCGCGATAACTACAAGCAGCTCAATCAGCGTAAAACCGCTGCGTCGCATGGTTGAAACGACCTCCTCGAACATAGATTGTTTTGTTTTATCGCTAACGTCCGCCGTAGCAGACGATTGCTACCTGATTTGTTCTTCGGGTGGCGCGCACGAGGCGCGGGTAACCAGCTCCATCGGTAATTTTTCATGCGCGACAGTCCGTCCGGACTGTCGCGTCGCGTTTTCCAGCAATACCTGCGCTGCCCGCCTGCCCATCTGGTACAGCGGCTGACGCAGGGTGGTCAGCGGCGGATTGAGATACTGCGCCGACACAGGGTCATCAGTGCCCAAAACGCTTATCTGACGTGGAATAGCAATGCCGAGTTGCTCGGCAATTGACATCACGCCCAGCGTGAGGAAATAGCCTGCACAGAAGATGGCAGTAGGGCGATCCGGCGTGAGCAACAGGTCCACCAGAGCGTTGCGCGCAGAGGGCGAGAGATGAGTATCATCATCGGGGCGGATAATCCACTGAGGCTTCGCCTCGATGCCCCACGCCCGCAGAGCGTCCAGATAACCTGCCAGACGGTCCCGGCAGTTGGTGCTGTCCTCCGAGCCGTTGACGTATGCGATACGCCGGTGTCCCAGATGCAGCAGATACTCTACGCCGCGCCGTGCGCCGTCACGATTGTCGCTGTCTATGGTTGGAAACGCTACCGGCTCTCTCCATGATGCTCCAGCCGCCACCAGAGAGATACCCTGCTGCCAGAGGGAGGTCAGCACATCCACGCTGGGAGCCGGAGGTGCCACTACATAGAAAGCGGTACCCGGGTAGCGCTCCGGCAAGTGTTGCCATTCCGACGCAGGGATGAAAGCTGCCATCAGGTTGATCTTCGCCTCAGCACACACATCGCATAAAGCACGGAAGAGGGGTCCGTGATAGGTATGCTCCATCACGTCGGCAGGTGCATTTACCACGAAGGCTATCTGTTTGACACGGGGGACAGAAGGAACGCACGCATAGATGCCAGCGCGTCGTTTATACTCCAGCCATCCTTCCTGACACAGGGCATCCAGCGCACGCGATATGGTGCCCACGCTCACTCCAAACCGCTCAGCCAGTTGCTGTTTTGTTGGCAGACGCCTGCCATACCGCCCCTGCTGGATTTCCTCCAGCACCTGCTGGCGTATCCACACGTGCTTGACTCTCACAGAGCACCCTCTTCAACCGAATGTTCATCAAAGCGTTATAGAACTGTTCTACATCAAGTATAGATGTCTCCTCCAAAAAAGTCAAGCTTTTTCGAAAGATTTTTTCAAAAGAATCATATGCATTGAACAAACAGTTATAGTGTTGTAATGCACTCTACCATAAACAGAAGGATTTTGACCGAAAGTTCGCCTCGCTGGAAAAGCGAGAGTGGTAGAAGGTCTGCTCGTTTTCCGGGCAGAGGCTCAAGAGCAGTGTTCATCTGCTCCGCGCAGCAGTTCCAAATCCTCTTCCGTCAGCCGCACCCTCTCCCAGAGGTCGGGACGGCGTTCGCGTGTGCGCAACAGCCTCTGCAGGCGACGCCACCGCGCGATGTTGGCATGGTGACCGGATAGCAACACACCGGGCACGCGGTAACCGCGATACTCTGCCGGGCGGGTATACTGCGGCGGCGCCAGCAGCCCATCCACGAAGCTGTCTTGCTGTAACGATTCGGGGTTGCCCAGCACACCGGGCACTAACCTTGCCACTGCATCGGCAATCACCAGCGCGGGCAGCTCGCCGCCTGTCAGCACATAGTCGCCAATGGAGACCTCATCGGTCGCCAGATGCTGGCACACTCGCTCGTCGATGCCCTCGTAGTGTCCACAGAGTAAAATCAGGTGCGGCACCTGCGCAAACTCCACCGCCATCGCCTGATGGAACAGTTTGCCCTGTGGGGTGGTGACCACAATGCGGGCAGGCACCCAACCTGCTTGCTCGCGCAGGTGCTCCACTGCTTCGAAGAAGGGTTCTGGCTTCATCACCATTCCTGCGCCTCCGCCGAAAGGGGCATCGTCGGTGGTATGGTGTTTGTCGTGGGTGAACTGTCGCAGGTCGACGGTGTTTATCTCCAGAACGCCTGCCTGCTGCCCGCGCGCCAGCATACTGCATCGCACGACCGGCTCGACCATCTCAGGAAAGATGGTGACGATATCGATGCGCATGGGCTTACTCTTCTTCGTCGGGCAGCAAGCCGGGGATGGGATGGATGGTCACCCGGCGTGCTACCAGGTCAATCTCGCGCACGAACTCGGAGACGGCAGGGATGAGTATCTCGCCCACACGGTAGATATCGTTGGCGGGGTTGAGGATGACCTCCTCAATCTGCCCCAGATACCTGCCGGTGTCGGTGAACACGTCCAGTCCGATAAGGTCATCGATATAGTAGGTATCTTCGGGCAGGGGCATGCGGTCGTCGATAGGAACCTGCAGGTATCCGCCGCGTAGGCGGTCGGCGGCTTCTACAGTGGTGATTTCCATGAAGCGCACCAGGTAACCGCCCTTGAAGGGGCGCGATTCTGCCACATGCAGGGTGATACGCGGCATATCGGGCAGGGAAAGCGAAAGACTTGCCCCCCTCGCAAACCGCTCCGGAAAGTCGGTCAGGGAGTACACACAAACCTCCCCCTGCAGTCCGTGCGGCTTGGAGATGTATCCGACGGTACGCCAGCTGTCTCGTTCTGCTCTTCTCATGACGAACACCTGCGCCTTTGCATGGGGCATTCCTGCCCCATGCAAAGTGTACCCGCCCTCGCCCGTTGCCGCACTAAGGTGAAACCGACCTGCCGGAGCCCAGACAATCAGGCATGGCTACCGTGATGCTACGCAATAATCTCCAGATAGATTTTGCGCTTGTTCTTCATGGCGGCAGCTTTGGCGATGGTGCGCAGGGCATTGGCGATTCGCCCCTGCTTGCCGATGACCTTGCCCACGTCGCTGGGGGCGACGTGAACCTCATAGGTGGTTGCCACCTCACCCGGAACCTCGTTGATGCGAACCTGGTCTGGCTCGTCCACGAGTTCCTTCACCAGATACTCTACCAGCTCTTTCACCTCAGCCACTCCTTTAGCCCTCTCTGTAAATAGAGTTTTGGTGAGTAAGTATTTTACGATTCGGCTGATGCGGTGGCGCTCCCTGCTGGTTGAGCTTTGCGCTGTTGTAAGGCGTCCAGCACACCGGCGCGACGCAGGATATCCTTTGCCGTGTCGGTAGGTTGCGCTCCGTGCTCCAGCCAGTACAGTGCCTTCTCCGCGTCCACCTGAACGGTGGCGGGATCGGTCAACGGATTGTAGTAACCGATGGTTTCAATGAACCGTCCATCCCGCGGTGCCGTACTGGGTGCAACCACGAGACGATAGAACGGGCGCTTCTTCGCCCCCATGCGCTTGAGTCGGATCCTGACCGCCAAACCACCTCCCTCCTTTCTGTGTGTTTTATCCGAAGAAAGGCAGGCGTATCTTGCGTTTGCCTTTGCCTCCTCCGGACTGTAAGGCGTTTAGCTCTCGGATCATGTGGCGCATCTCTTCGAACTGCGACAGCAGCTCGTTCACCTCGTGCACCGTAGTGCCGCTACCCCGCGCAATGCGCCGCTTTCGGCTGGCGTTGATGATGTGCGGGTTCGCGCGCTCCTCCTGTGTCATCGAAAGAATGATGGCTTCCACACGCTTTAATTCTTTCGGCTCTATCTGCACGTCCTTTAACTGCGCACCCAGACCGGGTATCATCTTCAGCAGCTGGTCCAGTGGTCCCATCTGCTGCATCTGGCGCATCTGCATCAGGAAATCGTTCAGGTCAAACTGGTTCTGGCGCAGCTTGCGCTGCAGCTCCTCCACCTGCTTCTGGTCAAAGGTCTGCTGTGCCTTCTCGATCAGCGTCAGCACGTCGCCCATGCCCAGGATGCGCCCCGCCATGCGGTCGGGGTGGAAAACGTCCAGCGCATCCGGCTTCTCGCCCACGCCGACGAACTTGATGGGCTTGCCCACGACGGCACGGATGGAGATTGCCGCGCCCCCGCGCGTGTCACCATCCAGCTTGGTGAGGATAAAGCCGTCGACCTCCAGGTGGCGGTGAAACTCCTCCGCTACCCGCACTGCATCCTGACCGGTCATGGCATCCAGAACGAGCAGCACCTCATTGGGCTGGGTGGCCTCCTTAACGCGGCGCACCTCGTCCATCATTTCGTTGTCAATGTGCAGGCGCCCCGCGGTGTCCAGAATCACCACGTCGTGCCCCTGTTGCACGGCATAGTGCAGGGCTTCGTGGGCAATACGCACCGCGTCCTTACTGTTATCTATCGCAAAAACCGGTATCTGCAGGTTCTGTCCCAGCACCTTCAGCTGCTGTACTGCTGCTGGACGATGCACGTCCGCCGCTACCAGCAACGGACGACGCCCTTGCTTGCGCAGCCACAGTCCCAGCTTCGCCGCGGTGGTGGTCTTGCCGGAACCCTGCAGACCGCACAGCAAGATGACGGTGGGAGGCCTGGGCGCAAATCGGACACCTTCTGCCCCATCGCCGAGCAGGCTGACCAGCTCTTCGTGCACGATTTTAATGACCTGCTGGGTGGCGGTGAGGCTTTCCAGCACCTCCTGCCCTATGGCGCGCTCGCGCACACGCGCGATAAAGTCCTTGACGACCTTAAAGTGTACATCCGCTTCCAGCAGGGCGATGCGCACTTCCCGCAGGGCTTCGTTCACATCCTGCTCGGTGACCTTGCCCTGATTGCTCAGCCGTCGAAAGACCGTCTGCAGTTTTTCCGTCAGGCTTTCAAACAAGTTTCCCGCCCACCGATTGTAAATCCGCTATAGTATACACCGACATGCAAAACTTGTCAAACAAGGAGAGTAGAGCATTCATGGGAATGCATAGCTGCAGCAAGGGAGCGGCTTCTGCACTCGTTCTCGCGTCCCGTCGCAAAAAGGTGTTTGGCGGTCGCGGAGCAGAGGGCAAAAGCCGCTCCCTCTGGGGGTGCGTTATTCGCTGTTGCCGTTATCGCTGACTTCTTCCTGTCCTTCGCCGCCGCGTGCGCGACGCCTGAAGGGGCGACGCAACACAATCTGCTTGTAGTCCAGCCCTGCCGCCTGCAAGGCTTTATCCCACGACTCAAACCGTCGCCGTGCTGCGGTGATGAGCGGAATATCTATCTCTTCCACGTTTTTCGCGTTCAAAGGCACGCCCTGTTCGTACAGCTCGCGCACTCGCTGGATGATGGTCTCTTCGTCCCACTGGTGGTAGCGACGCACTTCCTGATAGTCGATGCCGGCAGCTTCAACCGCTTTGCGCCACGAACCAAAGTGCTTGGGTTTGGTCGCAGCTGCTGCGAGCTGCGGGTCCAGATTGGTGCTGACGTTCCGCCACGACAGGTCTTCACCCTGCTCGTATAGTTCGCGGATGCGCTCGATGATGCGCTGGCGGTTCCAGCTGCGGTATTTGCGCACCTTGTCGTAGTCGATGCCCGCTGCTTTCACCGCATCACGCCAGCTGCCGTAGTAGCGCATGGCGGCACGCATCAAGGGCAGGTGGTGGATCACCACGTTCGAGTAAGAGAGGTCCACTCCTTCCTCTGCAAGCTGCCGAATGTCCTCAGCAATGCTCTCTTTGGTCCAGCGTTTGGATGTCATGAATGTCTCTACCCCCCATGCTTTTTGTTTGGATATCCTCTCAGAAACGAAAAGGAAGCGACGTTTCTGTGAGAAACGTCGCCTCACGACGACCATTCTGTTCGTTCGTCTGCACGAACTCACGGTACGTTGTGCATTTCACCCATTACAATACAACATCTTGCACGATTTTGCAAGGGAAAAACGGATTACTTTTTCACAAAGAAAGCAAAAAAGGCGAACGGTTCTACACTGGATACATACCCAATCGGCAACAGGAAGTGCGTTCGCTTCTCGCGAAACAGGATCCGTTACACCACAGGCGCGTGGGGGGAGCTTATCTATGGCAAGGAAAGGGTTGGCACTCTGTTTGGTAGCGATCTGCGCAGCCGTCCTGACCGAGGCGCAAACGAAAACGACACAAAGCGCGGAAGGATGGCATACAGAGAACGCTTCCATCCGCGTGACCTTACAGCCAGAGGCGGGGTCTTTCGCGGTGCTGGATAAAAGGTGCGGTTACCTCTGGAAACAGCCGCAGGAAACGAGGTTCTCCGTGCGCAACGTGCAGGCGGTACCGGATGGGGTGCGTTTCGAGACGGACCTGTATCTGGACGAAGGCAAGAGAAGCACTCTTCAGGTAACCATGCGCGTGCCTCCAAAAGCCGCCGAACTGCACATCACAGCAGAAGCCGTGCCGCCGGATGCCCCTTTTTCCGGAATGCTGTTCCTCGCGCCGCTGATGCTGGACACGCCGCAGGGTGCGCTGGCTATCGCCGACTACAGCAACGGTCATTTGTATCCGCTGCACCTCAAGCCCTTCCCCGCCCGCTGGCAGTCTCTGGACAGGCTGGACCTGCCGATGGTGGGAGTGGTGGACATAGAAAAGGGGTTTGGATATGCCATCATCATAGAGACCGCTGACGACGGTTTCGTGGAGTGCAAGCATTACCGCGCGGAAGAGCGCGAGGTCGTCGCGCCACAGGTCGGCTGGTGGGGGCAAAAGGGGAAGTTCGCCTATCCCCGACGGCTGTTCTATCACTTTGTTTCGGAGGGTGGCTACGTCGCCATCGCGAAGGCATATCGCACCTACGCGAAGCAACAGGGAGTGCTGGTAACTCTCAAGGAGAAAGCGCAGCGCAATCCCAACGTGCGCAAGCTGTTCGGCGCGGCAGACGTCTGGGGCGTGTGGGGGGTAGACTATGCCCGATTTGTGCAGGAAGCCAAGCTGCTTGGTGTGGATAAGCTGATTCTTCATGGCACTGCCACACGCGAAGCAATGCAAAAAGCGGTGCAGGCAGGCTACCTGACCAGCGAGTACGACAACTACACGGACATCCTGCCCGCGGAGAGCGAAGAGAAAATCGACTCGAACCACGACCTGCTACCCGACAGCGCAGTGCTAAAAGCCGATGGTGAGCGCATGACGGCGTGGCGCACCATGGAAGGATTGCAGTACATGAAGCGCTGCCCTGCCCTGTGGCTTCGCGCCGCACAGAAGGTGATACCCGCTGCCCTGAAAAACCACCCGTTCCTTGCCCGTTTCATCGACGTGACCACCGCGGAGGGGCTGTACGAATGCTACGACCCCAAACACCCGCTGACGCGCACCGATAAGCGAGAGTGCGGACAAAAACTGCTGGCATACGTGCGCTCACTGGGGCTGGTTGTCGGTGGCGAGCACGGCATCTGGTGGGGAGTACCTCATCTGGACTATATCGAGGGCATGATGAGCAGCTACCAGTTCTCCTGGCCTGCCGGGCACCTCATCCGTCCCGAAAGCAAAGAGCAACGCTTCACCGACCCGTGGGGCAACCAGTTGCCCCCGTGGAGTGAGTACGAAAAGCGGGGCATCGGGCACGAGTACCGTATCCCCTTGTGGGAACTGGTGTTCCACGACTGCGTGGTGTCCACCTGGTACTGGGGCGATTCTTCCGACTGGCTGCTGCAGGCGGCGCCAGAAATCATCGACAGGAAAGACCTTTTCAACATCCTGTACGGCACGATACCGCTGATGTGGCTGGACCCGCTGGGTGCGTGGAACAAAGACAGGCAGACCTTTGTGCGCACCTACCGCCTGACCAGCAAGCTGCACGAAGCCGTCGCCCTGCAGGAGATGCTCAGCCACGAGTTTCTCACGCCTGACCGCGCGGTACAGCGCACCCGCTTCGCGGACGGTACCGTGTGCGTGGTCAACTTCGGCGTGGAGACATACACCTTGAAGGTGAACAAACAGAGCATGGTTCTGCCCCAGTACGGCTTCTGGGTGAAGGGACCACGCATCGAGCAGAGCCGGGTGCTGGTCAATGGCGAAGTGGTCACCACGGTGCGGGCAGATGGCTACTTCTTCCGCGAGACTCCATCGGAATGGCTATTCCTGCGGCAGATGGACAACGAGCGCGTGCGCGTGGAGGCGTTCTCCAAGAGCGGCAGGGTGCGCTTCGACCTGCGCCATGTGGTGAAGAGATGGGACAAGCGCACCATGCTGGTCTACGTCGTCCTGCCCCCCGAAGGAAAGCGGTGGCTACCGACAGCGCTGCAGTGGTGGAGCGATGGGGTGATAGAGCTGGGTGTCGGCACAAACTGGGAGAGCAAAAGTTGGTACGATATCCTGTGGGGCAGGCACACACGCCGCCCCGACTTAATGCTGAATCTCCAGGTACAGACCACTCGGCCGGTACAGGGCAAGCCCATTGCGATAAAACTGACCGTGCGGAACGTGGGATTCGCCCCTGCGCCCGATACGAGGCTGGCAATATACGCCGATGAAGAAACCCCTGCGCGCCGGCTATGGCAGGGTAAGGTATCCCTGAACGCCCGAGCCGAGCAGACGCTGGTCATCCATCTCGACTCCTCGCGTCTGGACGGCAGTCGGCAGCTGCTAGCTGACGCAAAAGTGGGCGGAGGCGTGAAGGAGATTGCAGAGACCGGGAATCTCTCCGGTATACCGGTGCAGCTAGAGCGCGACCTGAGCCGCTGGGATGTTCGCCTTATCCTGCGCCTGGAGGCAGGCGACTTAGACAGGGAAGACGAGGTCTTGGTGGTGCCCGTGGAAGATAAGCCTTTCGTTGCGGAATCGGTGCGTGCTTACCTGCTGGACGAGGGAGGGAAACCGAAGCAGGAGATTCCCGCGCAGTGCGACCGCATCGATGGGCGCATGGAGGTTGCCCTGATAATCCCGGGCAGGATGCCCGCAGGCAGTGTCCAGCAGGTATCACTCTATGCCATGCGCCGCAAGGGCGCGGTGTTGCCTCCCAGACCACCCTATCGCTGGTCTGCGCAGCAACCTTACGTTCAGGGGGAAACCTACCGCCTGAATCTGCGCGACGGCGTGCCTCGCGACATCGCCGCGGCGAATCCCGATGTCTATCGCAAACCGATTGCGAGTGCGGGAACGATGCTGAGGCTGCCCTTCGGTGAGCCTTTCATCAAGCAATTGGTTTTCTCGTCTGCGAAAACGGGTGGGTGGAGGAACAGGGTGCCAGACCGGCGCGCGTCGAACTGCTGGCGCACGGACCGGTGCGCACGGTGGTTCGCGTGTTCCGTGAACTGCAGGGCGGCGTCACCTACACCAAACGCTACACCTTCTACCCGCAATACTTTGACGTAGAGATCGAGACCAGCACCAGCGAGGCAACCTACAGCCGCGCCTTTTATGCGCAGGAAGGGGACTACGAGGATAGCGGGGGCGTCAAGGCGCGGGTGGACGGCAAAGGCGAAGCGGAAGGTGTCATGGGTACCACCCAGCAGCCGCGATGGTATGCGGTCTATGCACCGCGTTGGGCGCACGCCTGCCTCGCCCTGACCCCCATGGATGCGATTGTCTACTGGGACAGCGCGGCGATGGGAGGTATCGGTTTCAACACGAGCCGCACGGAGGGAGTGCGTCTGCGCTATGTCATCCTGCCGGGCGCAAGGGATGCGTCCTTTGCGGAGCGATGGTACCGCCGCGCTCAAGAGCCCATAAAGGTTGTTGAGGAAAGCGAATAGCGCTTCAGGGTACAATATGAAAGGTGAGCCGCATGGTCAGCGTAAGGGTGAAGTCAAGGATCAATTCGGATGGTATTCTGGAGTTGAAAGTGCCGACGGACCTGCCGGAAGGAGAGGTGCAGGTCGTCCTGGTCATTCAGTCGTTAAACGAAGAACAGACAAAGGGTTGGCCCCCGAATTTCTTCGAGAACACCGCAGGGGCATGGAAGGGCGAGCTAGAGCGCCCCGCTCAAGGCATGTTTGAGGAACGGGACCTTTTCCATCATGAGGTATCTTCTTGACACCAACACTTGCATCGACTACCTGCGATATCCCCAGTCTCCTGTAAGGCAGCGACTGGCGCAGCACTCTCCGGAGGAGGTTGCGCTCTGCACGATTGTAAAGGCGGAGCTTTACTACGGTGCGTACCGAAGTGCAGACCCTCAAGCCAACCTGCAGCTACTTGCTCAGTTCTTTCAACCCTTTGTGTGTCTGCCTTACGACGATCGGTCTGCTGAAATATACGGGAGCATTCGCGCCGCTCTTGCGTCGCAAGGACTGATGATAGGTCCGCACGACTTGTTGATAGCTTCTGTCGCAGTGGCGCACCGATTGATTCTGGTCACGAGCAATTGGCGCGAGTTTCAACGTATTGCAGGACTAAGCTGGGAGGACTGGACGCAGTAACGGTCTTTACCGTTCCAGCACATGCTGTATCACCTCCAGCAGCTGCTGGCGGCGGTAGGGCTTCTGAATGTAACAGACCACGTTGGGAAGGTCTTCCGCCTGTTCCGCCGCGCCAGCCCCGTAGCCACTGCACAGGATGATGGGGAGGTCGGGTGCTACCCCGTAAACCTGTCGTGCCAGATGTATCCCGCTTAATCCCGGCATGGTGAGGTCGGTGATGAGCAGGTGATAGTAGAGCCTCCCTTTCTCCCGCACCATTTGCAACGCTTCTTCCCCGCTGGCAGCGGTTTCCACCTGACATCCTTCGCGCTGGAGAATCTCTGCCACCAGAGCGCGAATGCTCTCCTCGTCGTCGACAAACAGTATCCGCGTTCCATGGAAGGAATGCTCCGGAAGTTGCCTCTTCGGGGAGGAGTAATCCTCTGCCTTTCCCTCAAAAGCAGGCAAGAGAATACGGAAGCTGGTTCCCTCTCGCGGCGCGGATTGCACCTCAATGCCTCCACCGTGCGATAGCACGATGCCGTACACGGTAGCAAGTCCCAGTCCGGTGCCCTTGCCCACTGGCTTGGTCGTAAAGAAAGGCTCGAAGATATGAGGTAGATATTCCGGAGGGATGCCCTCTCCGGTGTCCTGCACTTCCAGGCAGACGTATTCTCCTGCGGGCAATTCGGTGCCGGAAAACACACGGGGGGACTCCAGAGACATCCTGCAGGTACGCAGGGTGATGATGCCACCTGCTGGCATGGCGTCTCTGGCATTGGCGCACAGGTTCATTATCATCTGTTCTATCTGCGTGGCGTCGGCGTGGATGGCGGGCAGGTCATCCTGCAGGCGCGTCTCCACGCGGATATTGGCTGGCAATACATGGTTCAGGATTTGCAAAACGCCGAGAATCAGCTGGTTCAGGTCGCGAGGGCGCGTATCGGTGATGCCACGACGGCTGAAGGTCAGCAGGGCATTCACCATGTTTTTGCCCCGCTCACACGCCTGGAGAATCTGATGAACGCGGTTCTGTATTTGAGGGTCATCCGCGTAGATAGCCATTAACAGCTCGGCGTTGCCCACGATTGCGGTCAGCAGATTGTTAAAATCGTGTGTTACTCCAGCTGCCAGCGTGCCGATGGTCTCCATTTTACGCGCCTGTTCGAGCTGTTCACGCATCCGCTGGCGCTCTTCCTCGTTGCGCTTGCGTTCCGTGATGTCGCGCGCTACCGCCATGATATAGCGGCGATCCTTCAGGTCCAGGAGCGCAGCGTACACCTCCACCTGTAGCAAAGAGCCGTCTGCCCGGTAGTACAGACGCTCGCCCAGCTGCCAGTAACCGTTTTGCAGTACTCTCTGGATGTTTGCCCGGATGTTCTCTTCGCTGTCGTGGGGCAGGTCAAAGATGGTCATCTGGGCAATCTGCTGGGGGGAATAACCGAACATGCGCAGAAAGGCATCGTTGACCTCAATGAAGCACCCCGTATCGGCATCAAAGAGAAAGATACCATCCTGAGCACACTGGAATAGTGCACGGTAGCGCAGTTCGTCCTCTCCATGAGAACCCATCGTGGAACACGCCCTTTCTTCGTGATGGACACGCCGTCCCTTCTGGGTGAGCAACGCGAAACTACATACCTTATTATATCGTTTTGCCACTGGAATCACAACGTGCCCTGAGGACAACCGATAAATCCTCCAGACGCCTGTGGGAGGTGAAGCTCCTGCCGAGCCGTAAATCCCTCCGCGTCGGCTGGGAGGTTGGGTGAGGATTCGGTTCACCGGAAGGTTCGCCCTCCAGAAACGCAGGCTCCAGCCTGCGGCTACAAGCGGGGAGGCTCATCAGAAGGCCTCAACTCCTCTGAGACCTCCTCGTGCCGATGTTTGAACAGTCTGAGCGCATTCAGTGTTACCAGCAATGACACGCCCGTATCTCCCATCACCGCCAGCCAGAGAGGCAGATAGCCCGGCGCCGCAATGAACAGCAGCAGCAGTTTCGTGCCGACGGCAAGGGCGATGTTCTGGCGGATAATGCTCACGGTGGCGCGGCTTAAACCTACCAGGTAGGGCAGAAGACGCAGATCGTCATTCATCAGAGCGATGTCCGCCGCCTCTATCGCCGCGTCGCTGCCAGCGGCGCCCATTGCGATTCCCACCGTTGCCACCTTCAGTGCAGGGGCGTCGTTAATGCCATCGCCGATCATGGCTACCGCCCCAAACCGCTCACGCAGTTCGCGCACCGCCTCTACCTTCTCTTCGGGCAACAATGGGGCACGCACCTCGTCCAACCCCAGGTCGCGGGCAATCCTCCGCGCGATGGGCTCTCTGTCTCCGCTGAGCATCACGTGGTAGTCTATCCCCATCCTGCGCAGCTCGCGCACCACCTGCGCCGCTTCAGCACGGCGCGTGTCCTCGAAGAGGATACGCCCAGCCGTTTTCCCATCTATCTGCACCCATACCTGGGTTGCCTCCTCTTCCTCTGCGCTGGGAAGGAGGGGCATATCCTGAACGAGGTGCGTGCAGGCGAATTCGGCACTGCCCACCTTGCACCATTTGCCGTCTATCATGCCCTGCACGCCCTTGCCGGGAACCACCCTGCTGTCGCGCACCGATGGCAAAGATAGACCGCGCCGGCTGGCTTCTTCGCGCAAAGCCTCTGCCAGTGGGTGAGTAGACGCTGTCTCCACAGCGGCAGCCATTGCCAGCAGCTGCCCCTCTGGCACGTTGTCCAGGCACTGTACTTCGCGCACGCGCATCTTGCCGGTGGTCAGTGTGCCGGTCTTGTCGTAGACCATCGCGCGCACCTGCGCCATCGCCTCGACATAAATACCGCCCTTGATGAGAACACCGAGGCGCGAGGCGGTTCCCAGTGCGGCAACCAGTGCTACCGGTGTGGAGATGACCAGGGCACAGGGGCACGCGATAAGCAACAGGCTCAGACTGCGGAAGAACCAGCGGTCAAAGTCGCCCCAGATGAGGGAAGGGATGGTGGAAATCAGCACCGCCAGCGCAATCACGACAGGAGTATAAACCCGCGCGAAACGGTCTACCAGATGCTGAAGCGGGGCTTTATGCTCCTGCGCCTCCTCCACCAGATGGATAAGCCGGGCAAGGGTGGTGTTCTCATAGGTGCGTGTCACGCGAACGTCCACCATACCGGTCTGGTTGAGCGTGCCGGCAAACACCGTGTCACCCGGCGATTTGGGCACCGGGCGGCTTTCGCCCGTAATCATGGACTGGTCTACATCCGAATAACCCTCTACGATTTCGCCATCCAGTGGGAAGCGTTCACCGGCTCGGATGCGGATGCGCTCATCCTGCCGCACCAGGGCGGCGGGCACGGTGTGTGTACCCTCCGGCGTCACGACGGTAGCGGTTTCCGGCGCGGAGTCCATGAGCTGGCGGATAGCACGACGGGTGCGCTCGGTGGTAAGGTGTTCCAGCAGGTTGCCGATGGCGAACAAACAGACCACCGTCGTGGCTTCTGCCCATTCCTGCAGACCTATCGCGCCGAGCACGGCGATACTCATCAGCACGTTGGTGTCCAGCATACGCTGGCGCACTGCTCTCCATGCGGCGATAAAGGTAGGCACTCCGGCAAGCACAATCGCTGTGAGATAAAGGGGAACGAACATCCACGCGGAAACCTGCTGCTTCTGCAAGACGAACGCCACAATACCTAACAGTGACGCCAGCACCACTACCCCTTTGCGCTGATGCCCGCCTTCTGCGTGGCTGTGCGCCGCCGGGTGTGGTAAAAGCCGGTACCCAGCCCGTTGTGCCGCCTCTTGCAAAACGCTTTCCTCCACCTCAGGCGAAACCCACACCTGTACGGTGCCGGTGTGAAAAGCTGCCCTCACCTGCTGCACGCCCGGTACCCGGCGTATCGCCTCCTCCAAACCCGTTGCGCAATCCGCGCAGTCCATCTCGCTCACGCGGAAGGTTTTCCTCTGCAGCCTGCTGGATTGCCGGGCTTTGCTGTCCGTCATTGGCTATCGCTCCAGAGCGTGTTGCAGACCCTGTTCGATGAGGTGGTGGACGTGTGCATCGTCCAGCGAGTAGTACACTCGCTTGCCCGCACGCTGCGCGGTGACCAGCCTCAACATCTTGAGCGTGCGCAGCTGATGCGAGACCGCGCTGACGCTGACGCCCAGTACCTCGGACAACTCGTGCACGCACAGCGGTTGGTGGCTGAGCGCGAGCAAGAGGCGCAAGCGGGTGGCATCCCCCAGTGCGGCAAATATCTCACTCATGCGCGTGAGCGTGCGAATATCGGGAAGCGACTGCTGCACACGGGCAACAGCCGTCGTATCCACATGGTCATTCGGGTCGCATTGCAGCACAGGGGCTAAGTTTCTCATCCGGTATCCTCTTTTGAACATTTGAACAGATGTTCAATATTATTATGGCAAATCCGCTCCGGGAAGTCAATCATCTTTCCCGAACACCCTCTTGCGACCTTGACCGTTTCCTCTTCGGATAGGGTATAATTTTTTAGATATGCTATATATCTTGAACAACATATTCTCAGAGGGGCTTTGTCCGAAGAATGGCACGTCGTGACAGGAGCAAATTCAACAATCAACGGGTACCCATTCCCACCCTCGAGCGCCTGGCGACTTACCTGCGATTGCTCAGCGACCTCGAGGCGGCGCAAGTGCACATTGTTTCGTCCACAGATATCGAAGAGCAAACCGGAATCAACGCCGCACAGTTTCGTAAAGACCTGTCCTACTTTGGCGAGTTTGGAAAGCCGGGCGTTGGCTACCGAGTCAGCGATCTGCACCGGCACATCGCCCGAATCCTCAAAATCCACCGCGAGCAGCCGGTGTTGCTGGTGGGGGCGGGCAACCTGGGCTCCGCACTGGTGGGCTACCCCGGTCTGCGCGAGCACAAGTTCACCATTGCCGCCGTTTTCGACAACAACTACGCCAAAATAGGCAGGATGCTCTGGGAGCATGAAATACTGGATGTGAACCGTCTGAAAGAGGTGAACGAGCGCATCCGTGCCCGCATCGGCATCATTGCGGTGCCCGCCAGCGCAGCGCAGGAGGTCACGGACCTTCTGGTAGATGCTGGGGTGACGGCTATCCTCAACTTCGCGCCCACTATCCTGCGCGTTCCTCCGCATGTGGTGGTGCGCAACGTCTCCTTCTTGCAAGAGCTGGCGGTGCTGTCGTACCATCTGGAACACGAAGAGAGGCACCCCGCGGCTTCGCTGACTCACCAGTCTGACCATTTGTGAGGAGATTGCCTGCCCTGAGACATCATTGCTAGCCCGCAGGGTGACGCTTGCGCCTGAGAATGTCCTGCCATTGACATGGTGGGTCAGGCTGTCTGGGCGTCTCTACAACGCCCGATGTAGCCGCATCTTTCCTGCACCCAGCGCAACAGGAAGGTCTGTGCCTCTCGGCGAAGGAAACTGCGTGCATGATTCGTTCAGAAGGAGATCCAGCGATGCCATCTGTGGAAACATTGCGTGCGCTGCTGCACGACGAAATCATCCAGCGTGGCGAAGAGGGTGCGGATACCGCCGGCTTTGTCGATCGCTGGCAGGAAGCGCGCAGTGCGGAGGAGCTGTGGGACCTTTACCGCGACCTGATGACTCTGCCCATCCGCGAGGATTTTCCCTACAGGGAACCCAGCGACCTGCAGGGCATCCGGCACTCACGCGATGAGGGCGTGCGTCGCTTCAAAATGGTCATCTGCGAGGAGGATTTGCTGGACAGGCTGCACGGCGCGTGGCTGGGGCGTGTCGCGGGGTGTATGCTGGGCAAGCCGGTGGAAGGCTGGAGTCACGAGCGTATCCGCCAGTATCTGGAGGGAGCCGACGCCTATCCCATGACCGACTATCTGCCAGCAGAGACACGCACTCCACCCGAAGGCGTGCCACAGCCGTACACCTGGTGCACCATCGGGCATATCCACGCCGGCGAGCGGGATGACGATACCGATTATACGGTGCTCGGGCTGCACATTTTCGAGAGGCATGGCGCAGACTTCACCACGCGCGATGTGGGAAATGCCTGGCTGCACCTGCTTCCTGCCTACCAGACCTATACGGCGGAGCGACAGGCGTACATCAATCTGGTCAACGAGTTGCCTCTGGAGGAGGTTCCGATACACCTGAACCCGTATCGCGAGTGGATTGGCGCACGCATTCGGGCGGATTTCTGGGGTTACGTCGCGCCGGGTTATCCCGAAAAGGCGGCGGAGTTTGCCTATCGGGATGCCGCGCTGTCGCATGTGAAGAACGGCATCTACGGCGAGATGTTTGTCGCGGCAATGATTGCCGCTGCGTTTGCCACGCAGGATGTGGTGGAGATTATCCGGGCAGGTGCGGCAGAGATACCCGCTCAGAGCCGCGAAGCGGAGATGATTCGCGATTGCCTGCGGTGGCGAAAAGAGTGCCGCAGCTGGCAGGAGGCTCTGGAACGCCTCTTGAATCGATATTACGGCAAGTACCATCCCGTGCACACGGTGAACAACGACGCCATCGTGCTGAACGCTCTGCTGTGGGGATGGCCCGACTTTGAGAAGGTGATTACCATCTCGGTGATGCAGGGAATGGATACCGACTGCAACGGCGCAACGGCAGGAAGTATCTGGGGAGCGGCGTTCGGCGCGAAGGCACTGCCGGCGAAGTGGATCGAACCTCTACAGAACACACTGTACAGCGCAGTGTTCGGCTTCGCTGCAAACCGAATCAGCGACCTGGCAAAACGCAGTCTGAAGCAGGCGACGAAGGTACTGACCGGCACAGGCTAACAGGGGAGGTCCCCCTGAAGCACGATACAAAATCTCCAGTGAGGGAGGTGGCAACCATGCAGTTTGTGACGCTCGCGAAAGCAGCGCCGGGACGGGCGAAGGAGCTGTTCGGTGGTGGTCTGGGGCAGCTCAACACCCTGGCTTCCCAGCACGGTATCCAGATTCAGGTGGCGATGATTACCTACGGGCAATATGACCTGGTGACCGTGTGGTCTGCACCAGACCAGGCGACCGCAAACCGCTTCCTGCGCGCGGTGGCGGAGACGGGTCTGCTGGTAACCGACACCATGCTGGCTGTTCCTGCTGAGAGCTTCTAGTTTGAGTGGATGGGGGCAACCCTCGTGGTTGCCCCTGCATCATATCCTGCAGAGGATGCCCTCTTTTGCGCACTCCTCGCGTACCAGCTGTTCCAGCTCCTCTCTGACCAGCAGGCGTGGTGCCCACCCCACCTGTGCCCGGTAACGGCGTAACAGCGCTTTGTATCGTTCCTGCAGAAAGCTCCAGTAGTTCATCCTGCCCACCCAGATTTCACGCACACCTGCCTGCACGGCGGCGCGCACATATTGCCTCACCTGCACCGGGGTGTTCTCGACGCCCGGCAGAAACGGACACCACGCCCAGGTGGTGCGTATGCCCGCCTTCAGTAAACAGCGCGTCAATTCTATCCGCCCTGCCACAGCGGGCGCGTGCGGCTCAAAGATACGGTGCACCTGTTCGTCTACTGTGGGCACGGAGATGTGCACAGAGATGTTTTCGAAGCGCCTCAGCAGGTCGATGTCACGGATAAGCAGGGGAGACCGGGTGAAGATGGTTACCCGATTCGGATAAAAGCTCAGCTCGTACAGCACCCCGCGCGATACCCGATAGCGCTTCTCTATGGGCTGCCAGGCATCGGTCGCGCTGCCAATCAGGATGTGTGCGTCGCGCGGCATGTCCAGCATCTCACGTCGCACCACATCAGGCGCATTCACCTTCACCTGCACCCAGCTGCCCCACGCTCCTATCTCCTCCTGACCACGCTTCGCCCGCAACACCGGTACGTAGCAATACGAGCACCCGAACCCGCACCCAATGTACGGGTTGAGCGTCCATTCCGCGAAAGACGCACCCGTCCGGTGCAACAGGTGTTTGCAGCGTATTTCCTGAACCTGCAGATAACGCATCACGTATACTATTGTATACCTGATGCATGGACGGAGTCAACCGGAACAGGGGGTGTTCGATATGTCCGACAGAAATCTTTTGGAGGGCGAACCTTCGGGTGAGCCGAACCCGCACCCAACAGCTCGGCGGGAACCTCGCCCTCCAAGCGGCTTCTGGCGGATTTATCGAACACCCCTCGCCACCTCTTGCCTTTCTATGGTGTTTGGTGCTAAACTCCGTATAACCGCTACGCAGGTTGAAGCCAATAGCGTGCGGATATCAGGAAGGAGGACTGTTTTTGCAGCGCACTTTTGAGGCTGGCAACGTGTGGTTGACGGCACAGTACCGGCATTTCGGTGGTGACGAGGGCTTCGATATCCGGGTATACGCTCATGTCAACGGAAGCCCGCGCCAGATTCTGCGCTTCGACTGCTTTAAGTACCAACCGCACTACCACTATGACCCGATGGGGCGCGATGAACACGTGGAGCTGGCGGGCTATGGCATGTCGGATGCTATCCTCTGGACGCTCAAGCAGCTCGCCTATCATCTTCCCGAGATGCTGACGCAGGCGGGCTACCCGGATGTTGCCGCAGGCATTCAGCCCGAAGCGGTGCGGAGGGCGGTTGGGCAGCTGGAACAGCACCTGATGGCGGCGTTATCATCGGCTTGACCACCGCGTATGCCTGCCCTTTTGTCTCCTGTCCCTCGCAGCAGGAGAACCTGGTTGTTCGTGTCCTGAGAAGGATGTTTTGTGGTAATCTATAAACAATAGGAGTTACGCAGTTGCGATGAACACCCCGCGGGACGTGCTTTTTCAGCAACTGTAGAGACAATTTTCTGTCATGCTGAGCGTCAGCGAAGCATCTGAGAGCCACAGCGGAGATTCTTCGCTTCGCTCAGAATGACAGATGATGTCGCTTTATACTGCAAACTCCCGAGCAGTCTTTCAACTGCGTAACTCCTAAAGAAATTACGGTCAGAGGTAGATGATACAGATGAGCGATTGGACACATCAGGTTACCGAACAGGCGAAAGCGGCTCGCCGTGCGGCGATGTCGCTGGCACATGCAAGTACCTCAGCGAAAGACCATGCGTTGCTGGCGATGGCGGATGCCCTGCTCGCCGATTCGGTGCGGATACTGGAGGCGAACGAGGAGGATATCCGTCAAGCGCGTGAACGCGGGTTGCCCGAAGCGATGATCGAGCGGTTGACGCTGAACGAGAAGCGCATCGCGTCGATGGCGGAAGGCATCCGGCAGGTTGCAGCTCTGCCCGACCCGGTAGGCGAAATTGTGGAAGGCTGGAAGCGTCCCAACGGGCTGGAAATCCTGAAGGTGCGCGTGCCGCTGGGAGTGGTGGCCATCATCTACGAATCGCGCCCGAACGTTACCGCTGACGCGGCAGCGTTGTGCCTCAAATCGGGCAATGCGGTCATCCTGCGCGGCGGCTCAGAGGCGTTTCGCTCCAACCAGGCGATTACATCCAGTCTCGTACGCGCGATAGAGGATGCAGGGCTACCGGCAGAGTGCGTGCAGATGGTGCAGACCACCGACCGCGAAGCCGCCACCCATCTGATGCGCCTTAACGGTCTGGTCGACTGCATCATCCCGCGGGGGGGCGCAGGCTTAATCCAGACGGTGATGCAGACCGCTACCGTGCCCGTGATTGAAACCGGTGTGGGCAACTGCCATACTTATATCCACGAGGACGCTGACCTGCAAATGGCTTCAGAGGTGGCGTTCAACGCGAAGGTACAGCGCCCCTCCGTGTGCAACGCGATGGAGACCCTGTTGGTGCACTCGGCGGTAGCGGCAGAGTTTCTGCCTGCGTTCGCAGAACGGTTGAAGGCGGCGGGCGTGGAAATCCGTGGCTGTGGACGTACACGACAGCTGGTTCCCTGGGCGGTGGAGGCTACCGAAGAGGACTGGTACACCGAATATCTCGCGCTGATATTGGCGGTGAAGGTGGTAGACAGCCTCGACGAGGCAATCGCCCACATCAACCAGTACGGCAGTCGCCATTCCGAAGCCATCATCACGCGCAGTCTGGACGCCGCGCGACGGTTCACGCGCGAGGTAGACGCCGCCTGCGTGTATGTAAACGCCTCTACCCGTTTCACCGATGGCTTTGAGTTCGGCTTTGGGGCGGAGGTCGGCATCAGCACCCAGAAGTTGCACGCACGCGGTCCCATGGGTTTGCGCGAACTGACCACCACCAAATTCGTCGTTTACGGCGATGGGCAGGTGCGAACTTAGCAATGCGCACAGGAATACTGGGCGGCACGTTTGACCCCATCCATTACGCCCATCTGTTTGTGGCGGAAGAGGCGCGCCAGCGGTTCGAACTGGAGCAGGTGGTGTTCATCCCCTGTGGCATTCCGCCGCATAAAAAGAGCTATGCGGTCTCGCCGGCGGAGCACCGTTTCGCCATGACTCTGCTGGCAACGGCAAGCAATCCCCATTTTCGCGCCTCCAGAATCGAGATTGAGCGTGGAGGCGTATCGTACACGGTGGATACTCTGGAGCAGTGGCTCAGCCTTTATCCGCATCACGAGCTGTTTCTGATTGTGGGGGCGGACTCGCTGGCATACATGACTTCCTGGAAACAGCCGGAACGCATTTGCCAGATGGCGCATATCATCGCCGCGTCGCGCCCCGGCTTTGACCTGGCGAGTTTGCACCTGCCCGATACGCTGTGCCGTCGCGTGTATGTGATGGAGATGCCTTTGCTGGATATCTCCGCCACCGATATCCGCAACCGGGTGAGGCGCGGCGCGTCCATCCGCTACCTGACGCCCGATAGCGTGGCACAGTATATCCTGAAGCATCAGCTCTATCGCAACGAACCGCTGGAGGAGCCGAATGAGTTTTGAGCCGCCTGCTGGCGACCGCGCTTGGATACGTCGTGTGCTGTGGGCACTGCTGTCGCTTGCGGTCATTGCGGGGGCTGGCATCGCCGGGGCGATTCTGGGCTATAACCAGCGCGCTCCAAAACCCATTTCGGTGCGCGAACTGGTGACCCCAGCCTTCGCCCGCACACCGCGCATCCGCATCCTCGCTCTGGGGGTGGATCAGGTAACGGGCAATACGGATACCATCATCGTGGCGACGGTAGACTTCGAGAAGAAGGCAGTTTACGCGCTCTCCATCCCGCGCGATACCCGTGCCGATATTCCGGGACACCGCACCTTCAAGGTGAACGCGGCGTACGCCTGGGGTGGATTGAACACGGCGAAGCAGACAGTAGAAAACCTGCTCGGCGTTCCTATTGACCGCGTGGTGCTGTTGCGGCTGGACGGGTTCAAGCGAATCGTGGACCTGCTGGGCGGGGTGGAGATAGATATCGAGAAGGACATGCACTACGTGGATCGCAAGCAGCGACTGTACATCCACCTGAAAAAAGGCTATCGCCTGCTGGATGGCGAAAAAGCCATGCAGTATGTGCGCTTCCGGCACGACCCTCTGGGCGATTTGGGACGTATCCAGCGCCAGCAGAAGTTCCTGAAAGCACTGGCGGCGAAAATGTTCCAGTGGCAGGAAGTGGACAGGCTGCCGGAGCTCACCCGCCAGATCATGGAGCAGTTAGAAACGGACATGACCACGCGCGAGGTACTTCATCTGGCGCGCTTCGGCAAGGACCTGCCGCCGGAGCGTATCTTTACGGCAGTGTTGCCCGGTCAACCGCAGAACATCGATGGCTTGAGTTACTACATCCCTGATGAAACGCGCGTTACCCACGCGCTGGACGAACTGGAGCAGAACGCACTGTCTCAAACCAATTCCGAAGGGGGGAGTCAGACGCCTTGACAGCGGAACAGAAGGTAGACATTATCGTGCGGGCCGCCGAGGAGGTAAAAGCGGAAGACATTTCGCAGATTGACCTGCGAGGCAAGACCATTCTGGCGGATTACTTCCTGCTGATGAACGGGCGTTCCAGCATTCAGGTACGCGCCATCGTGGACAAGATTATCGAGTTCATGGAAGAGGCAGGAGAGCGCGAGGTGCGTCTGGAAGGGTATGTACGTGGAGAGTGGGTATTGCTGGACTACGGCGACGTCGTGGTGCACGTGATGCAGCCCGAGGTGCGTGAGTTCTACGCACTGGAGGAGTTCTGGCGTGGTGCGCCGCTTCTGGACAAACGGGGGTAATGACCATGCCTGCCGCGGACGAGGACGAACTCCGACGTGAGCAGATAGAAAAGCTGCTACGTGAAGCCTACGTCTATCAGATGCGCAACGACCTGCTGCGGGCGGAGGAACGCTGTCGCCAGTTGCTGGAACTGGACGCCAGCAATGCCGAAGCGCTGGAACTGCTGGGCGATATTCAGGAACGCACCGGGCGCATCGAGGAGGCGGTGCAGTCCTTCCGCAAAGCGCGCGACCTCTCTCCGGTGGATTCGCCGCGTTATGCCTCCGCCGAGCGCAAGTACGCCGCCGCCCTGCTCAAGCAGCGGGGTATTTCCGCTTCCGACCTGCCTGAAGAACCCGCCAGCCCGCTTCTGGCTATCGCTGCCTCTATTGTCTTTCCCGGGCTGGCTCAGTGGCTGATGAACGACCGGGTGAAAGGCGCAGTGCTGATTGCGATTTGGCTGGTGCTCTGGTTGCTCATGGCGTTTTCCCCGTGGGGTGCTCGGAATATCGAGCAGGGTGGCGGGTCGTTTCTCTTCCTCGCTTCGGTGATGGCGTCGGTGTATGTGGTGAGCCTGATTGACGCCTTCCAGACCGCCAAACGCGGCGGACCACGCCGCAGGCAAAAGTCGGGCTGGGAGGTTTAGGCAATCTGCTCGTATCGCTCCAGCGGAACCTCTCCCTCGAAAGGTTGTCCCTTTGCCGTTGCTTCTACCGCTCGCACCAGCAGCTCGCCAATGCGGTGGTAACCGTAAAATCCCGCGCCCGCGATGTGCGGCAGGATAATTACATTGGGCAGATGGCGCAGAGGGTGGTCGGGAGGAAGTGGTTCGGGGTCGGTCACATCCAGCACCGCCACAAAACGCCCTGTGCGCGCCTCTTCCAGCAGCGCATCGTGGTCTATCACCTTACCGCGACTGGTGTTCACCAGCACACTATTCTCGCGCAGCAAGCGCAAATGCTCTCCCCAAATCAGCGCCACCGTCTCGGGCAGAAGGGGAGTATGCACACTGACGATGTGCGACTCACGGAAGAGCGTTTCCAAATCCACCGGTTTCAGGCGCATGCGCCGCGCCTCCTGTAGTGGCAGGAACGGGTCGTAAACCAGAATGCGGGTGCGGAAGGGACGAAGTAGCCGTATCACCTCTCTGGCAACCGTGCTGCACGAAACCAGCCCCACCGTCGCGCCCAGAAGGTACTGCCCGTTCAGGGGAAGTGCCGGGTCGCGCCACACGCCGCGCTCGCGGTAGGCAAGGGCATGGTCTATCCATCGGCGTGCTCCCATAATCATCATCCCAACGGTAGCTTCTGCCACATTGAGCGCAATCGCACCGTTGCCGCTGAACACGCGGATGCCGCGCGGGATGAGAACACGTTGCACAGCATCCTGCGAGAGCATGAACTTCACTGACCCTGCCGCGTGCGCAATCAGCCGAAGCTTCGTCGCCTTCTGCAGTAGTTCGTCCGTCAAACGCGGGCTGCCCCAGGCGGTTACCAGCACGTCAACATCACCGATGCGCTCCGCTACATTCTCAGAGGTACAGGGCACAGCATGGTTCCATTCCACTACCTCCGCGCTGCGACAAAGTCGCCTCCACCAGTATGGGGTGAACGCAAGTTCGGTATGGTCGGATTTGGGCAGGTACAGCACCTTCAGTCGCTCGGTGTCCATCGCGGACTTTTTCCTCCGTCGGTAAAGTTCCCCTCTTCGGGTTTAGTTCGCCGGCCTCGCCGGATTCTCCCGCCAAATCGCCTGCAACCGCCTCAACCGGAGGGCAAGGCTCCCGCCGATCCGTTCAGCAACTTTCGAGCACGGCGCGAACCGAGGAAAAGAGTATTTAACAATACGTCAGGATAAATTGCATGACTCTGCGCGCTATGCCCTCGCACGGCTTGCACACATTCGGATATAATACACAGGCAACCATCATGGCTGGAGGATAGAACGGAGATGCGTCTGCTGGTCACGGGAAGTAATGGTTTCATCGGGCAGGAACTGGTGAAGCGGCTGCTGGCAGAGGGGCATATGTTACGCACCTTTGACCGAACAGCCAGCTCAGCCACGGAGTGGGAGCATGTGGCGGGCGACCTGCGCGATGTTTACACTGTTCGCAGGTTGGTACAGGGTGTGGATGCTGTCGTGCATCTGGGCGCGATGTCCAGCGACCGCCGCAACGCTGCCGACGAAGTACTGGCGGTCAACGTGCAGGGCACGTGGAATGTGCTGCAAGCCTGTGCAGAGGCGGGTGTGGGGCGAGTGATTTACTTCTCCAGCATCAACGCATTGGGTTGTGTGGGTGGGCACCGTCCGCCAGAATATCTACCGATAGACGACTTTCACCCACGCCACCCAATGACTCCTTACCAGCTTTCCAAGCATCTGGCGGAGGAGGTGTGCCGCAGCTACTCGGAGCGCTACGGCATCGTGACAATATGCTTCCGTCCCGCCTTCGTGCTGAATACAGCGCAACCGGTCCCGTGGTGGCGGCGATTTTCCGCCGAGACGCGTGCGGAATGGGGCAAGGATGAGCTCTGGGCGTATGTAGACCTTCAGGACGTTTGCGATGCGGTGTTGCTTGCGCTCCAGGTGAAGGGCATCCAGCACGACGCCTTTCTGTTGAGTGCAAAGGACACCTCTTTAGACATCCCTACGGCGGAACTGGTGCAGAAATACTGGTCGCACCTGCCCTGGCGCGGCGACCTCGCCGCCTATGTGGCGGATAATCCCTATCGTGCGCTGATCGACACATCCCATGCGGCTCAAGCGTTGGGATGGGAAGCAAAGCGTTCGTGGAGAAACGCACCAGAGTAGTTTTCCCTCAGGCTGGGCGCACTTCAGTAAAAATAACAAAGTGCCGATAATAGGTATAGCCTAACGACAAAAGGGATGTAGGAACATGAGCGCCCAGCCACAGTTCACCCTCAGCGACGAGCAGTACGACGCACTGCGTGAAATCGCGAATATTGGGATGGGCAAAGCCTCCTCGGCTTTAGCCGACCTTATCGGCACTACCATTCTCATCAGCGTACCGCAGGCGGTTTGCGTACCTATCAGCAACCTGTCGGGCGTTTTGCGCGACCCCGAACAGGTGACGGCAGGCATCTACCTGCAGGTGACCGGAGAAGTGGCAGGGCACGCCACGTTCATCTTCGAGGTCGGTAGCGCGCATCGCCTCGCAGGAACGTTGCTGGGATTGCCGGAGGTGGATCTGGATGAAGTAACCGCCTCGGCGTTGATGGAAATCGGCAACATCATGCTGAGCGCATACCTCACTGCCATCAGCGATTTTACGGGTTTACAACTCCTGCCCAGCCCACCTGTGATGGCGGTGGATATGGGTTGCGCTATCCTCAGCGCGGTTATCGCCAACATGCAGAAGCTGGACGACTACGCGGTGACCATTGCCACCGACATTTACGACCCCGAAGGGCTGATTTCAGGCACATTTGTCTTTCTTGCCGAGCCTGGTGGTATCCAGAGAATCCTCGAGTCTATAGGGATGGGCTAAAGCAATGAGCAGTCATCTTACGGTTGGCATGGGAGAAATGCAGGTGGTTCGCGGTGCCGGTCACGTTTTAACTGCTCTGGGACTGGGTTCTTGTATCGGTGTGTGTTTGTATGACCCTCTGGCGCGGGTGGCAGGCATGGTGCACGTGGTACTTCCCCAAAGCCAGGCGGATAAGAAGGGGGAGTTGCCGGGTAAGTTCGCCGATACCGCCATACCGGCTATTGTGCAGAAAATGGTGGAGATGGGAGCCAGTGCTTCACGACTGAAAGCCGCTATCGCCGGTGGGGCACAGCTTTTTCAGTTTGGTGTGAGCAGCTCGCTGGATGTCGGTGCGCGCAACGCAGAAGCAGTCATCAATGCCTTGCGTGACGCAGGAATCCCACTGATAGCAAAGGATGTGGGTGGTAGTGTGGGACGCACCCTACGGATGGTCTCGGACAATGGGATGGTGGCGGTGCGTACCATCGGTGGTGCAGAGCGCGAACTGGCTGTGCTCGGCAATATTCTTGCCTCTTCAGGGGTGGCAGCATGAACGCAACAGGAACGTCCGACAAACTGCAGCAGCTGGTACAGACTGTTCGAGACCTGCCTGCATTGCCTGAGGTTGTGGTGCGCGTGATGCGGATGGCGGAAGACCCTCGCTCCGACGCACAGGGCATCGCACGGGTAATCGCTACCGATCAGGCGATGGCGGCGCGCGTGCTCAAGCTGGCAAACTCCGCCTTCTATGGGCTGCCCCGCCGTGTCAGTACCCTTTCGGAGGCTGTGGTCATTCTGGGTTTTCGCACTATCAAGAACCTCGCCATTGCGGCATCCACCTTCGAACTGCTCAATCGGGAGATTGCAGGCTACTGGCTGCAGCGTGGTGAGCTGTGGCGACACTCGCTTGCCTGTGCTATCGGTGCGCAACTGATAGCGCGACGGGTGCGGCTACCCGTATCTGAAGAGGCTTTTGTGGCTGGGCTTCTGCATGATATCGGCAAGGTGGCGATTAACCTCTTCGTCCGCGAGCAGTTCGACCAGATTACGGAGCGCGCTTTGCAGGACCGCATTCCTTTTGTGGAGGCAGAGCAAGCCGTTCTGGGCTTCAACCACGCAATGGCAGGCGGGCTCATCGCTGAGAAGTGGAATCTGCCACCCCTGCTGGTATCTGTCATCAAGTACCATCACCAGCCGTCCAGCGCGCCTGAAAAAGAGCCGATGATTTCGGTGGTGCATCTGGCTGACCTGCTCTCCATTACGATGGGCATGGGCATCGGCGGAGACGGACTGTATTACGCCCTCGAAGAGGGCACTCTCGCGATGTTCGGTCTGGAGCAAACCGATATCGATGAGCTGTGCGAGCAAATTGTCGACCAGATGGCTCAGGCAGCGAATCTTCAGGAGCAACCGGAGGTCGTGTTGCGGTGAAAGGTGCATTGTCTTCGGACGATTACCTGTGGTTCTGTGAACAGGTGTTGCGCAAAACGGGATTAGACCTGCAGCAGTACAAACGCCCCCAGATGGAGAGGCGGCTGCGCTCAATGGCGGAGCGCGTCGGAGCACGAAACCTCGAGCAGTACTGGGCGATTCTGGAGAAAGACCAGCGGCAGTTCAATCAGTTCATCGACCGAATCACCATCAACGTGTCCGAGCTGTTCCGCAACCCGGAGAAATTTGACGAACTGCGTCGGGTGATACTTCCCGAGCTGCGCCGTCTGGGCAGTCCACTGAAGGTGTGGAGCGCTGGATGCTCGTACGGGGCGGAACCCTATTCGCTCGCCATTTTGCTGGAGGAGATGCGTCCACTGAGCTATCACATCCTCGCTACCGACGTGGACGAGACCATCCTGAGTAAGGCGAAAGAAGGCATTTTCGCTCCCGAGGATATGCGCAACGTTTCGCCAGAGTGGAAACAGAAGTACTTTGTGCAGCAGGGTGACCGGTATCAGGCGAAGCCAGAGCTGAAACGAAACATTGTCTTCCGCAAGCATAACCTGCTGGCGGACCCGTTCGACACCGGATTCCACCTGATTGTGTGCCGGAACGTCGTCATCTACTTTACCGAGGAGGCGAAGAACAGGCTTTACGAGCGGTTCTTCCAGTCTCTGGTGCCCGGCGGAGTGCTCTTCGTCGGCAGCACGGAGCGAATCTTCAACTACCGGGAACTGGGCTTCGAGATGCCTCTGTCGTTTTTCTACCGCAAGCCTGCGCCGGGAATGCGCAGGGCGGCTTAAACATGGAATAACACCACAGGAGGAACGTGAAGGGGGAAGAGTGATGGGTAAGAGAGTACTGGTTACCGATGACGCGCTGTTTATGCGTGTCACGCTGAAGAACATCCTGACGCAACACGGCTACGAGGTGGCGGGCGAAGCCACCAACGGGCGCGAGGCAGTGGAGATGTACAAGAACCTGAAACCCGACCTGGTCACGATGGACATTACCATGCCGGAGATGGACGGCATCAGTGCGGTGCGCGAGATTAAAAAGATCGACCCCGAGGCGCGCATCGTGATGGTGACCGCCATGGGGCAGAAGAACCTGGTGGTGGAAGCCATCCAGGCGGGCGCAAAGGATTTCATCGTCAAACCCTTCCAGCCTGAACGCGTCATCGAAAGCGTGCAGAAGCTGCTGGGCAACTGAAAGGAGTCTCAACATGATGCGAGTGGAATATATCAACCCGTTTGTCAGCGCGGCATACTCGGTGCTGGAGATGGTGCTGGGGGTCGTGCCTGATAAGGGACAGCTGGCGATGCGCCCGGGCATCTTCACCACCCAGCAGTGTAGCATCGTCATGGGCGTGACCGGCAAGGTCGAGGGCACGGTCATCTACGGGATGAGCCTGACCACTGCCGACAAAATCGCGTCGCACATGATAGGACAGCCCATCCGCACCTTCGATGCGCTGGCTGCCAGCGCAATAGCCGAACTGGGTAACATGATTACCGGGAACGCGGCAGCACTGTTAGCAGAGAAAGGTTACACCTGCGATATCTCGCCGCCCAGCATCATTCGCGGCAGCAACGTCAAAATCTCCACCGTAAACACCCCCGCGCTGGTGGTGCCCATCACGCTGGGAGAGTTCGGTGACCTGGAAATCAACGTCAGCCTGCAGGAGAGAAAATAACATGCGAGTAGAAGAACGTGCAGCCATGAGCCTGCTGGCGTCGATGTTGCGCAGTGAGCAGAGGCAACAGGAGTATCAAATCAAGCTCCTGCGCAAGACAATGGATGCCCAGCAGCAGAGCGGTGAACAACTGGTACAGATGATTGAGGACGCCGGAAAGCTTCTCGACATCCGGGCGTGACGCTTCAGGAGGAGGTTACCCATGCCTCAGGAAGGACAGAACCTGTATGTGCAGGCAACGGTAGGCGGGGAGAGGGTGGGCTTCCCCGTCACCGCGGTACGGGAAATCATCCACGTTCCGCCTATCGCGCGCGTTCCCCGCGCACCACGCTGGCTGCAAGGCGTAGCCGCTTTGCGGGGAGCCACCATACCCGTGGTATGCCTTCGGGAACGGTTCGGAATGGAACCGACATCGCCCGACCCGCAGATGCGCGTGGTGGTAGCGGAAGTGAACGGACAGCCGGTCGGTTTTCTGGTGGATAGCGTCAGCACCGTGCACCACTTCGCCGAAGAGGATACCGAGCCCCCAACGGCTCTCTTGCTCAACGAACAGAACGACTACGTGCAGGCTATCGGGCATGATGGCGAAAGGCTGGTGCTTCTACTTGACCCCAATCGCCTCCTGGACAGGAAACAGGTGGAACGCATACAACGACTCGCTGCGCCACAGGCCGCCTGAAGATTTCCACCCTACCTTGAGATCCCGGCAAGCGAACCAAGCTTCGCTGGACGCTGCAACCATTTAGCAAAAAAAATGGCGGGGTAGCTAGCCCCGCCAAATGCGCACAGTCTCCCGTGTTCGCTTGTTGTTGTGTAGAGGGTGCTGTTAAGCCTGTCTTCATCGCCGCGAAGGAATAACCCGAGCGATGATTGCTACTTGCTTTTCCTGTCGTCGCGGCGTGTCCCTCTTTCCGCTTATTATTATATCATGGCTTTTGTTAAGAAAATGTTAAGATTGAGATTTTTTGCACAGGTTGATTACGCATTCCGGGCACGCCGCTCTGCATGGTTTGACAATAAACCCACGATTTATGCAATGACTATCTAGCATCAGGCTATCCCGGGCAGGGGGCAGGCGGGTTTACGGACACAGCAGGTGATTACCACGCCATCAAGATACGACACAGAATCTCCACCGGGTGTCCGGCGGATTGATGGAACATCGCGGCTGCGGCTTGCGTTAAAGTTTATTTTTATGATATACTAGGTCAACAATGCATGAATCGGAGGCTTGACATGTCGAGTTCAAACCAGCCCATATGGATGCACCTCAGTGCGGATGGCAAGTGGGAAGGCGGGATGCGTGCACGCCTGCAAGTGCGCGATTTCGAACCCATCTATAGCGATGAGCCGCCTTCGTTTGGTGGACAGGACAGTGCGCCCAACCCGATGGAGCTGCTGCTGGCAGCACTAAACGGCTGTCTGGCTGTGATGACGCAGGTCATCGCGCGTGAGAAGGGTATTGACGTATACGGCGTCACCCTGCACGCCGAAGGTGATTTGGACCTGCGCGGCGCGATGGGCGACCCGAATGTGCCCCCTTACTTCCGCACGGTGCGGGAGCGAGTGGAGATTCAGACCTCTGCCTCGCCAGAGCAGGTTCGGGCTTTGCAGGAAGAGGTGCAGCGACGTTGCCCGGTATACACCCTGCTGAAGGCGGCAGGTGTGGAGTTGCACAGCGAGTGGACGGTGCAACATCCCGTAGAGACTTCCCCCGCACGATAGTAACGCCAACACCTCCGCAGGAATCGCTGTTCGCAGTGCGAATGAGAAGCACAAAACCTGCGGAGGTGTCGCCATGTCTGTAGCACCAGCATGTGAATGTCCCAGAGGTTGCCATTTCCGCTTCGAAGGCTGGATAGGCGAACGCCTGCAAGCCAACCTGAATCAGTGGTTGTTGACCGCGCCCATCGCCAACCCGGCGATGTTGCAGATGTTTCGCGACCGCGACCGCAAGCCCCGCCGTGCGCTGGTGCCCTGGGCAGGCGAATTTGCCGGAAAATACCTCATCTCCGCTGTGCAGGGCTACCGCCTCAGCCGTGACCGACGCCTGCGTGACCTTCTGCAGTGGTTCGTCAGGGAGCTGATTTCCGTGCAGGACGCAGACGGCTATCTCGGTCCCCACCCGAAACCCGAAAGGTTGACCGGCAAGACGCACGACGGACAAAGCCCGCTCTGGGACCTGTGGGGGCACTACCACTGTATGCTGGGGTTATGGTACTGGTGGCAGGAGACGGGCGATGCCGACGCCCTGCAGTCCGCCTGCAAAGCGGCAGACCTCATCTGTCGCCGATTCCTAGATAGTGGCACGCGCATTCTCAGCGCGGGCGCGGAGGAGATGAACATGGCAATCAGCCATGTGCTCTGCCTGCTGTATCAGTCAACGCGGAATACGCGCTACCTGCAGATGGTGCGCGAGATAGAGAAGGACTGGGAAACACCTCCCGCAGGCGACTATGTACGCACTGCATTACGCGGTGTGGAGTTCTATCAGACGCCCAAGCCCCGCTGGGAAAGCCTGCCCAATGTGCAGGCGATTGCCGAGCTCTACTTCATCACGGGCGACGAACGCTACCGGCGGGCAGTGCTGCACATCTACCGCAGTATCCGCAAGACCGACCGGCATAACAGCGGCGCGTTCTCCTCGGCGGAGCAGGCAGTGGGTAATCCCTATGACACCCGCGCGATCGAGACCTGCTGTGTCATTGCATGGATGGCGCTGTGCATCGACGTGCTGCGCATCACGGGTGACCCCACCGTCGCCGATGAGCTGGAGCTGGCAACCTACAACGCCGTGTTAGGGGCACAGCATCCCTCCGGCAGGTGGTGGACCTACAATACCCCGATGGATGGACTACGCCGCGCCGCAGCACACGACATTGTGTTCCAGGCGCATCAGGGCGCGCCGGAGTTGAACTGCTGTTCGGTAAACGCGCCGCGCGGGCTGGGAATGCTCTCCGAATGGGCAGTGATGTGCACCCCCGGAGGCGTGAATCTGAACTATTATGGACCCGGCAAGATGCAGGTGCACCTCATGCGCGGAAGGACACTTACGCTGACCGTGCAGGGCGACTATCCCTGTCGGCAGGAGGTGCAGATAGGTATTGGCTTGACCCATCCGACGGAGTTCGCCCTGCGCCTTCGCATTCCGGGGTGGTCGCGCAAGACAGAAATCTGGCTGAACGCTCAGCGTGTGCCCGACGTCATGCCTGGAACCTATCTGAGTCTACAACGCGAGTGGCGCAGTGGTGACACCATCCGCATCCGGTTTGACTTCAGCCTGCACGCCTGGCTGGGTGAACGCGAACAGGCAGGAAAGGTATCGCTGTACAGAGGACCGGTTTTGCTCGCCTATGACCAGCGGTTCAACGCCATGGACCCCGACGAGGTGCCGACGCTCAGTCTTTCACACCTGCATTACGTGGAGGAACAGAAAAAGGAATGGCTGCCGCCGCTCTTTTTACTGCGCTTCGCCACGACGGACGGACGTGCCCTCCGGCTGTGTGACTTTGCCAGTGCGGGCGCAGCAGGTACGGTGTACCGTTCGTGGCTGCCGGTGCGCGACACCGCCCTCTCCGATGAGATGCGCAGTCCGTTCGCAGTATAGATTGACCGAAGACCGCTTTTGGTGATACACTATGAAAGGAAGCTTCCATTGATGGGAAAGGGACGGGTGCATGATGATGTCATCGTTCCGCTGGCTAAGAAGGCTTTTGCTCCTTGCGTTCCTCGTGTGGGTGGGATTCGCGCTTGCTCAGAAACCTGCAGACGTGCCCCCGGTCATCGTGATGCGCATGGAGGGGGTGATTGCCCCGCCAAACGCCGAGTATTTCTCGCGCACCCTGCGGTTAGCCCGTGAGCGCGGCGCGCAACTGCTGGTGGTGGAGCTGGACACCCCCGGCGGTTTGATGACTTCGATGGAAGACATCGTGAAAGCCATCCTTGCCAGCGATATTCCGGTCGCGGTGTATGTGTCGCCGTCGGGAGCGAAAGCGGGCTCGGCAGGCACGTTCATCACGGTCGCATCGCACATCGCGGCGATGGCGCCCGGAACCAGCATTGGGGCGGCGACACCCGTTTCGGCTACAGGAGAAGATGTGCCCCGCGCGATGGAGAAAAAGGTGACCAACTACGCCGCATCTTACATCCGTTCTCTTGCCGAGCAACGGGGACGCAACGCCGAATGGGCGGAGCTGGCGGTTCGGGAAGGCGCGGCGATCAGTGAAAAACAGGCACTGGAAAAGCGCGTGATCGATTTGGTAGCTCCCAACCTGAACGCTCTGCTGGAGAAGATAGACGGGCGCACGGTCAAACTTCCCCAGCGCACGGTGGTGCTGAAGACGCGCGAAGCTCCAGTCCAGCGTTCGGAGATGGTATTCCGGGAGCGTCTGCTGCAGGTACTGGTCAACCCGAATGTGCTGGCGATTCTGGGCGTGCTGGCGCTGTACGGGCTGATTGCAGAGATTCAGAACCCCGGAGCCATCTTCCCCGGCGTGATTGGGGTTATCTCGTTGTTGCTGATGCTGTACGGCTTTTCGGTGCTGCCCGTCTCGTGGGCAGGCATTGCCCTGCTGGTGCTGGCGGTTATCCTGTTTATTGCCGACGCCTTCGCTCCATCGCACGGCGTGCTGACACTGGGCGGTGCTGTATCCATGCTGTTGGGACTGCTGATGCTCTTTGAGACACCCGACCCTGCCCTGCGGGTCTCCTGGGTGGTTGCGCTGACGCTGACCGCGCTGACCTCGTTCTTTTTCCTGTTCATCGTGGCTGCCGGCATTCGGGCACAACAGGCACGCCGGGTAACCGGCATGGAAGCGATGAAGGGCGCGGTGGCTGTGGCGCGCACCGACATTTCCCCGCGTGGGAAGATTTTCTATGATGGCGCGTACTGGAACGCCGTCACCGAAGGAGAATCCATTAAGGCGGGCGAACGAGTGATTATCGAGAGGATGGAAGGTTTGACCGCCATCGTGCGCAAAGAGGAGGGAACATCATGAGCACCATCGAGCAATTGCTGACAAGCGAGTCGGGTGCGTTTCTCATTGCGATAGTGATTTTTGCCATTCTGGTCATTCGAGCAACACTGCGTGTGCTGCCCGAGTGGGAGCGGGCTGTGGTGCTGAGGTTGGGGCGGCTGCTGGGAGTGAAGGGTCCCGGCATCATCTTCCTGTTGCCGTATATCGACCGTCCCATTCGCGTGGATACCCGCCTGGTGACTATGGACGTGCCTCGCCAGGAGGTGATGACGCGCGATAACGTGCCGGTGACCGTCGATGCTATCGTGCTGTTTCGGGTGATAGACCCCGCGGCGGCAGTCACCAAAATCGAGAACTTCATCCGCACCACCTCCCTCATCTCGCAGACCACTTTGCGAAGCACCTTGGGGCAGGCCGAGCTGGACGACCTGCTATCGCACCGCGACAAGATTAACCAGCAGCTGCAAAGCATCATCGACGAGCAGACTGAGCCCTACGGCGTGAAGGTAGTGGCCGTCGAGGTGCGCGACGTGGTGCTACCCGATAGCATGAAGCGGGCGATGGCGCGCCAGGCGGAGAGCGAGCGCGAGCGGCGTGCGAAGGTCATCAATGCGGAGGGCGAGTATCAGGCAGCGGAACGCCTCGTGCAGGCGGCGCAGATGATGGCAACCCAACCCGCTGCGCTGCAATTGCGCTATCTGCAAACCATCTCCGAAATGAGCGCACAGAGCACCAGCACCACCATCATTCCTGTGCCCGTCGACCTGCTGTTACCGTTTATCCGCCAGGTGGGTACACCGCCCACTCCGCCTGCGCAACCTTCATCCCAGCCGGCGGGAGGAGAGTAGGCCGGAATGGCGACGTTGTTGCCGAGGGGGGTATATACCGCTCTGGTTACGCCCTTAACCAAAGCGGGAGAGGTGGAGTACTCCCTCTTCCAGACGCTGGTGGACCGGCAACGCGAACGAGGTGTGGTCGGACTGGTGGTCTGCGGCACCACAGGAGAAGGAACCTCGCTGAGTGTCGAAGAGCGGGAGCGCGCTATCGCTACCGTGCGTGAATGCGCTACCGACATAGTGGTGATTGCAGGAACCGGCTGCGCCAATCTGCCCGAAACGGTGCGGCTGAGCCGCTTTTCCCAACAGCACAGATGCGATGCGATCCTCGTTATCCCACCTTTTTATTACAAAGGCATCTCCGATGAGGGGCTTGTGGCGTATTATATGCGTCTCCTGGACGCTGTGGACATTCCTGTGGTTCTGTACAATTACCCCGAGCTGGCGGGTGTAGACATCAGCCCCGCGGTCGTGGAAGGGCTGCTGGACTACCCCCACCTGATTGGCTTGAAGGACAGCTCGGGCAACTGGGAGACGCTTCTCTCTTTTCTGCTGCGTTTTCCCCGTCTGCAGATATTTGTGGGAGCCGAAAACCTGCTGGCAGACGCGCTGGCCTCGGGGGCAGCAGGCTGTATCTCCGGATTGGCAAACGCCTTTCCCGAACTGATGGTAGATATCGACACCACTTCGCGCCGGGGCGAAGATACCACCCTCCTCAACGAACGCCTGAGGGCGGTGATGCAAGCCGTAGATGCCCTGCCGTTCGTTCCGGCCATCAAGCAGATATGCGCGTGGCGAGGTCTGCCCACAATGTCGGTACGTCCCCCTTTGCAGGACCTGACCGCACAGCAGGCAGATAGTCTGCGGCGCAGCCTGAAATCGCTGGGAATGCAGTGAACCATGCGCATCGGCGTGAACGTGCATCTGCTGTCCACCACGCACACCGGTATTCAGCACTACATCCGTGCCCTGGTGCCGGAACTGATTGCACAGGCAACCTCACACGAACTCGTGCTGTACGGTGAGCCTTCGCGACTGTCCATCCCCGTCTGCGGGCAGGTTCGATGGGTGCCCGCGTCGCGACCACTGCGTTCGGGTACCCAGCGGGTGCTGTGGGAGCAAACCATCCTGCCACGCTTGCTGCAAAGGGACAGGGTAGGTGTGTTTTTCTCGCCCGCTTTCATCCTGCCAATGCGCTGGCACGGTGCGGGAGTGGTTACCGTCCACGACCTGAATTTTGAGGTCTCGCCCGAAACCATCCATCCCGTGCGGCGAGCATATCTGAGATGCATCACCCGCTGGAGTGTGCAACGCGCGCGGAAGGTTATCGCCATCTCGCGGTCTACGGCTTCCGACATCACGCGACTGTACGGTGTGCCGGGTGAGAAGGTGGCGGTCATTCCGTATGGTCTGGACGCCATCTTCACCCCGGAGAACGCCCATGCGCTGGAGCCGATGGTAAGGGTGCGCTATTCCCTGCCGGAGCGATTCCTGTTGTTTGTGGGCACGTTAGAGCCGCGCAAGAATCTGCCCCGCTTGCTGGATGCGTATGCGCTGGTAAGGCAGCGTGCAGAACTTCCTCCGCTGGTGCTGGTGGGCGCGCCCGGCTGGCAACACGAGCGCATCTCGGCACAGGCACGCCGTCTGGGCATCCGGGAACGCCTGGTGTTTGCGGGCTACATCCCGCGCGAGCATCTGCCGGGCGTGTACGCCGCCGCTACGGCGCTGCTGTACCCGTCGCTGTACGAGGGGTTTGGCTTGCCGCCTCTCGAGGCAATGGGCTGCGGCACGCCCGTGCTGGCGTCCAGCACATCCGCGATGCCCGAGGTCGTGGACGACGGAGGCATATTAGCCGACCCTCACCACGCACAGGCGATTGCCGAGGGTATTCTGCGCATCACACAGGACGGGACTGTGCGCCAGCAACTGGTGGAACGTGGGCTGGAGCGTGCCAGACAGTTTCGCTGGGAGGCAGCGGCACAAAACACCTTGAGAGTCATCGAAGATGCCTATTCATCCTCGTGAGCAAGGTAGCCGGTTCGCTGTTGCAGGAGCAGGGCAAGCTGCTTCTGGTAACGTGAGGCGATGTCGTAGTTGGCGATGAACAACTCCTTCCCCGGGCGAGCGAACGGTTGCTTGTAGTTATTCATACCATACTGCAGCTGCCATTGCACGATACAGGCGTCGGCAAATAAACGCCTTACTTCGGGGCAGTCGTCGTAAGTGATTAACCATTGATGCGGGCATTGCTTAACCACTTCAGCAAAGCGCACGTGGTCAAAGCCAGTATGCAGTTCCCCGCGCTTTCCATACAGGCGTGAGCGTGTCGCAGAGTAGTAAGGGGGATCCAGAAAGATGAACACATCTTCACCCGGCGCGTTCACCACCTCTGCATAGTCCAGGTTGGTGATTCGCACACCCTGCAGGAGAGGAGAAACGCGCTGCAGAGCTTTGATCGATGAGTGGGTAAATCGTCCATGAAATGCGTGTTCGGAATAGCCGCCGGAATCTACAGTTCCCGAGAAGGTAATGCGGTTCAAGACAAAGAAGCGCACTGCACGTTCCAGCTCGCTGCCGGAACCATAGGTCTCCATCAGTTCATAGAACAGCCGTTTGCCATCCTGTGTACGTTCTTTAATCTCCGATACCGCTTCCACCAGAGCGCCAACATGGTCTCGTGTTGCTATCCAGAAGCAATACAATTCGTAGTTAATATCATTAATCCAGTACTGGCAGTGGGGATGGATTTGCTTCAACCGCAGGAAGACAGAACCACCTCCGACCATTGGTTCCCGAAACTCGCGGAACGGCGGGATGAGGGGTATAATCCGCTCCAACGCCCGAGACTTCCCACCCGGGAAACGCAGAGGGCTCGTTATGTAGCGATTGCTTACCATTATGCAAAAATGAGCATTGTTCCGGTGGTGTGCATCCAGCCTGGTTAGGAACCTTACCTCGCTCAACATACCACATCACCCCGCTACTGGTCAAGGCGGGGAGTGGTGTCGGATGAATCTGCCGGACACCTCATGCAGAGCGAGGCTCTCGCCGGGCAAGAGCATTGACCTCAAATGCCGATGGCGGTATTACACCCGGTAACGCGCGGGGTATAATAAGGACGCAATGAAACTCTTTCGCTTCGAGACAGAACAGACGATACCAGCTCCGTTAGAAGAGGTCTGGGACTTCTTCTCCAGTCCCGTCAACCTGAAGGTCATCACGCCGCCCTACATGGGCTTCGATATCCTGACCCCTGTGCCCGACAGGATGGAACCGGGCATCATTATCGCCTATACGGTACGCCCTCTGTGGGGGATACCGATGTTCTGGGTGACAGAGATTACCCACGTAGAGCCGTTGCGCTTTTTCGTGGACGAACAGCGTTTCGGTCCGTATCGGTTCTGGCATCACCGGCATACCTTTACGCCCGTAGAGGGCGGCGTGCACATGACCGACCTGGTATACTACGCTTTGCCGGTTCCGTTGATAGACAGCGTTATCAACCGTCTCGTGGTGCGCCCGCGCATTGAAGAGATTTTTGCCTTCCGGCGTCAGAAGATTATCGAGCTGTTCGGCAAATAACCAAAAGTGGCTACTTCATCCCGCAAAGCTGCTTGTATAGCGCGATGACCCGTCGCACATAGGTTTGCGTCTCGCGGTAGGGGGGCACACCGCCGTATTTGCGCACCGCGCCAGAGCCGGCGTTATAAGCCGCCATGGCGAGGATGATGTCATTCCAGCTCACCGTGCCCTCGCGGTAGGCGCGACCGCGCGAATAGGTGTTCAGGTGTCCATGCAACAGGCGTATCGCACCAGCCAGGTTCTGGACGGGGTCGAAGGGATTGCTGACGCCCAGTCCGCGTGCGGTGCCGGGCATCAACTGCCCCAACCCCATCGCGCCGGCACGCGAAACCGCATCGGGGCGAAAGCCCGACTCTGCCAGCACCATTGCCACCACCAGACGCGGGTCTACGCGGTAGTACCAGCTGAAAGCCAGAATGCTGTTGGTAATGACCTCCACCTGCTGAGGCTTTAGCCGCGGGTTGAAGCGCGAAATCGCACGGGCGTAGGCATCGTATACGGCACTGTGCCACTGCTCGAAGGTGATTACCGTCCCCTGGCTGGTTCGCACAGGCGTGTTGAACCGCGAGGCGAGGGGACGCGAGGCACGCTGCGGTGGCTGTTTCGATACTTCTTGCTTCTGGCGCTGTTGTAATTCCCACTGTGCGATGTCTGCCTCGTGTACCGCCTGAAGAAGGTCGACACTGCTCAAACCCACCAGGTTATCTTCTCCGACGCGCAGGAGCACCCGCAACCGTGCCCCCAGCTGCTCCTGCAGGGGCTGACTGACGCGCGGACACACCGACGCCCCATCCGCCGACTGCAGGACAACCACCTGTGCCTCGCCTATCTGACTGATGCCTTTGACGGTAGCGGTGAGCTCCACCACCTTGCCGCGATACACTTCCACATTCTGCTGCAAATAGCTGATGCCGCCCACCGGCAACGCCTTCAGGCTCTGGCGCGCTTTCACAAAGCCCGCCACGTCCGCCCACAGCGGCGTGCCGCAGCAAATGAGCAGTATGGCACATATCCACCAGACGCGCATCGCTCACCCCTACAAAAGCCGTGTACACGGTTATTCCATGTTTCGATTTTCGGCATGGAACATCCTGCTCATCAAGCAAACGCAGGTCAGCCACCCCGTCGCAACCAGCGCAAGGTACAGACATACTTTCAACAGGTCGGGCGCGAAACGCAGTGTGATGACCTGCACCCCGGCAGGCAACCGCACACGCTGAAAGGCGTCATCCAGCGGCTCGATCACTCCCGACGGTTCCACCTTCCAGCCCGGATAGAAAGTCTGCATCACGTGCAACCTCGTTGCCGCTTCGGGTAGAGTAATCTGCAGGCGGTTACAACCCTGGCGGCGGAACGGACACTCCCGACCGTCTTCGGTACGCACCCATGAACGCACCCCCGTCAACTCATAAAGGTACCCTTCCGCGCTCTGCGTGAGCAGTCGCAAACCTGCTTCGGCAAGCGGTTGCACCGACAGCACCACTTTCACTCCAGCCTGTGCGAGACGGTCGACAGGTGCGCGCCAGCCCAGCGCCATGTTTCCGTTCTCCACCGGCGCGGAGTCTCTGCCGTTCAGCCCGTCCAGCCACCGTTTTGTCCGCAAGGGCATCAGCGAATCGTAAACCTGCAGGTCATACAGCCCCGCGGCCGTTGCCAGATTGGGCGGCAAAATCGCCTGCGGCGCGCGATACAGGCTCCAGCTGCTCTGCACAGCGAAGACGCGCCACTTGCCTTCCGTGAGGTTCTGCGTCTGTTCCAGAAGAGGTGTGGTCGGGTAGACGCTGTCGGCTAGGGCGGTAGGATTGTAGCCAGCGCCCGCAAGCCACAGGCTTCCCAGCACGCACACCGTCAGGATACCCTGCATCAGCAGGTGGTTCCACTGCCTTTTGCTGCCAATAACCACCGCCCCCGCGCCCATCACAGCCAGAGCGATACCCTGCACGAGCATCGGCATCTGCGCACCGAGCAATTCGGCAAAAGCCTCTTCCCCCAGCGCCTGCACCGTCGTTGTCCGCGCAGCAAGCAGGCTGACGGCAAGCAGTCCAGCCAGTACTCCCCCCGTCCACTGCCACTCCTTCCGGGAAGCGGAGACTAACCGGTCTGCCCCCATCGCCGCCAGCAGCGCCATACCGAAAGCCCACAGCAGCAGCACCCGCGCCGGCGAGCCCGTTCCGCTGAAACCAGGCACACCGAAGTAGAGCAGGGCATTGAGAGGCTTTCCCAGAGCGAGAAGCATCGCCAGAATAGCCATCAGCAGGGCATAGACCCGCCAGAAAGAGCGATAGCCCCATGCACCCAGTACCGCCAGCAGTAACACAGGAATGCCCACAAAGCAGGCGAACTCCGCGTAGTTACCTTTGCCCCAGTAGGTACTGACCTCGGGTGCGTCGGTACGAGCGACGCCGGGGTGACCGAAGAAATCGGGCAGGAACAGGGTTATCAGATGGGCGACGGGCATCGCACTGCCCACGTAAGCCGAATATCCTTCCATCGTCGCGGGAGCACGCCGGTGCGAAAGGCGGGACATCTCCACCGCAGGCAATACCTGCGGCGCGCTCAGGGCGAGGGCAAGGGCAAAGGCAAGCAGCGCGGATGCCCAGGTGCCTGTTTTACTTCCCGCTGTCTCTGAGAACGACGCGGAAGTTTTCCTGATGCGGATGCGCATGAGAATGCCGTATATTGCCAGCAGCAGCCCCGCCCCCAGCACGTAAAAAGCAATCTGCAGATGCCCCGCCAGCAGGCACAGTCCCATCGCAGTGCCCCACCATGTGGCGCGACGCACATCCGGCTGCACACTCCAGCGGGCGGTCGTCAAAACCACCCATGGCAGCCACGAAGCGGTTGCCGGAACACTGGGCAGATACTGCCAGGTAATCATCCATAACGAAAAGGCAAAAGCGATAGCCCCCACCAGCGCGGCGGCAAACCCGACGCCTACCTGCCTGCGCAGCAACAACCACGCGCCCATTCCCGCCCACCAGAGATGCAACGCCGCGAGCCAGCCAAACGCCCCTTCGCGCAGCCATACGAACAGCGCGTTCGGCGGATAGAAAATGGCAGACTGGCTGTTGGCGTAGAGGGGATAGCCCATGCCCTGATGGGGGTTCCACAGGGGTAACCATCCCTGACTCCACATCTGTGCAGTATACAGGCGCCATACGCCGAACTGCGCGGCGCCATCCCACATGAGGGGGTTCCACGGGGGCGGCGTTTCAGTAGCAAGGGCACGGTAGGGGTACACCTGAAACAGCAGGCGTGTGGGAAGCCACACACGCCCGCCTGTCAGCACAGGGAAGAGGAACAACCACACCAGCAGAGCCAGTATCAGCCCCGCCAGAGCAGTTTCTCTAAAACTGGAGAAACTGAATCTGTTTAAGCGCGACCTCATTGGTCGGGTCTTGGCGCAACACCTCCTCGAACTGCGCCTTCGCTTCCTCGTACATGCCGAGCATGGCGTAGGTGAGCGCGAGGTCGTTGCGGATAACGACGTTCCTTGCGTCTATCTGTACAGCGCGTTCCAGCTCAGCCAGCGACTGTTCGAACTCCCCGATAAACCCCAGTACCAGCCCGAGTTGATGATGCGCCTCCGCGTTGTCAGGAGCCAGCTGCACCGCTTGCCGCAGCTCCGCCAGAGCCTGGTCATACTGCCCGTTGATTTTGTACGCGACGCCGCGCTCGATGTGGGATTGTACATCCCCCATAGCCCGGTAGCCCTCCAGTTTCAGGTGTCCTTCATCGATAATGTCCGTGACATCACCGAAATAACTAAGGATGAATCCGTCTCTCCCGCTACCCTACCATCGAGCGATAGCGTCACCGAAAGTATAGCAGTTTTGCCATGTAAATGCAAGACATGCCTGACCGCTTTTTTCACCCTTCGCTCAGCGCGCCGCGCAGTGCGTGCACAAACTCATCCATCTCCTGCCGGGTGCGCTTTTCGGTAACCGCAATGAGCAGGTGATGCTCCCGTCCAGCTTCATAGCGGCTCAGGGGCAATCCCGCCAGATAGCCGGGCAACAGCGCCTGTGCCACCTCTTCCGCCAGGCGTGGCAGGCTAACAACGAACTCCTTGAAAAAGCGTGCCTGCGGATAGACCAGTTCCACCCCCGGCAACTCCGTCAGGCGCTTTGCCAGATAGTGTGCCTTTTGCAGGCACAGGTTTGCCACCTTGCGTAAACCCTGCTTGCCCAGTGCGCTTAGGTATACCGCCGCTGCTAACGCCATCAGGGCTTCGTTCGTGCAGATGTTGGAAGTGGCTCGCTCGCGACGGATGTCCTGCTCGCGCGTGCGCAGGGTCATCACGAAACCACGACGCCCTTCCACATCCACCGTCTCGCCGATGATGCGTCCCGGCAGACGCCGAATGTACTCCTCCTTGCAGGCGTAGAAGCCCAGCAAGGGGCCTCCGAAACCCATCGCCAGTCCCAGCGGTTGTCCCTCTCCTACCACCACATCCACGCCGTATTCTCCGGGTGGCTTCAGGATACCCAGCGCAATGGGGTCTACTGCGACAATCGCCAGTGCACGCCGCTCGTGTGCCAAGGCGGTCAGGTCTGCCATCGGCTCGAGGTTCCCGTAGAAGTTGGGGTGCTGCCACAGCACACACGCCGTGTCGTCGGGTATATGTGCATCTACCGCGGTCACCCCGTCCGCACCGGGAATCTCCTGCACTTCGAGGTCGGCAGCGCTGGTGTAGGTACGCACGACGTGGCGATAATGCGGGTGCACGGTCTGAGAAACCACAATGCGCCTGCGTCCGGTATGGTGCCATGCCATCAGCGCAGCTTCTGCCAGCGCGGTCGCGCCGTCATACATCGAGGCGTTGCTCACCTCCATGCCCGTCAGCTTGCAAATCATGGTCTGGTATTCGAACATCGCCTGCAATAATCCCTGACTGACCTCAGGTTGGTAGGGCGTGTAGGCGGTGAGGAACTCGCCGCGCGACAGAATGGCATCTATCACCGCAGGCGCGAAGTGGTCGTAGATTCCCGCACCCAGAAAGCAGACGCACTTCGACACATCCATGTTCTGCCCCGCAAGACGCTGCATGTGCGCCCGCAGGGCGATTTCATCCATGCCCCGAGGCAGGTTCAGCAGCCCCTGAAAGCGCAATTCCTGCGGTATCTCCGCGAACAGGTCTTCCATCCGCTCCACGCCAATGGCGCGCAGCATCCGTTCGCGGTCGGCATCGGTATGCGGAATGTATGTCATGCCTTTTGACGCTCCTCGATATATGCCGCGTACTGCTCAGCGGTAAGGAGGTTGTCTAACTCGGACGGGTCTGCGATTTGCATCTTAATCAGCCACCCCTCGCCGTAGGGGTCTTCGTTCACCAATTCCGCACGCTGGGTGACGGCGGCGTTTGCCTCAACGACCTCACCCGCTAAGGGCGCATACAGGTCTGCCACTGCCTTCACCGACTCCACTGTGCCGAACATCTCGTCCACCTGTAGCACGCGCCCCGGTTCCGGCAGCTCCAGGTAAACAATGTCACCCAGTTCGGATTGCGCATAGTCGGTGATACCGATGGTGGCGATGCCGCCCTCCACACGCACCCATTCGTCCGTTTTGGAGTATCGTAAATCGTTCGGGATGTTCATGTTCACCTCCGTTATGCTTATACGTGATTGACGAACCGTCTCGATACAATGCGGGCAGGCACAGGTTTTCCGCGCATATCCACCTGTACCTCATTGCCTGTCCTGGCGTATTCGCTGCTCACGAACGCCATAGCGATGCTTTTCTCCAGCGTGGGCGAGAAGGTTCCACTGGTAATTTCGCCAACCGTTTGCCCGTCTACCTGCACGGGGTAACCCTGCCGTGCCACCATGCGCCCTTCTACTTCCAGCCCTACCAGCTTGCGGACAGGACCCTGCTCTCGAACACGACGGATAACCTCCGCCCCGATGAACTGCTTGCTCTTACTGACCACCCAGCCCAACCCCGCCTCGATGGGGTTGATGTCTTCGTTCAACTCGTGACCGTACAGAGGGTATCCCGCCTCGATGCGCAGCACATCCCTTGCGCCCAGGCCGCAGGGCACTGCTCCCGACTCGCTCAGGCTGTTCCACAGGGCTTCCGCTCCTGTAGCTTCCACAATCAGCTCCACGCCGTCCTCACCCGTGTAACCAGTGCGCGCGATGAACACGCGATGTCCTTGCCAGGTAGAGGTGGTGAAGTGAAAACGGGGTAGTTCCGCCAGAGTCAGGCTGAACAGCTGGCTGACCAGCCCGATAGCCTGCGGTCCCTGTACGGCGATCATCGCGGTGAATGCGGTAACATCCTCCAACGACACCGAAGACGGCAGGTGTTGCAGTATCCATGCCTTATCCTTATCGGCGTTCGCGGCGTTCACCACCACCAGCAGGTGGTCAGCAGCAAGCCGATAGACGATGATGTCGTCGATAACACCACCTTGCGGGTTGGTCAGCAGAGAATACTGCGCGGCGCCGTCGGTGAGGGCGGAAACGTCGTTGGTGGTCAGTTTCTCGAGGACGGCGATGGCTTCGGCGCCTTGCAGATGGAATCTGCCCATGTGGCTGATATCGAACATGCCCACGCCTTCGCGCACGGCACGCGCTTCCTGCATGATGCCGCCATACTGCACGGGCATCCACCAGCCCGCAAACTCCACCATTCGCGCCCCCATGCGGGGATGCACCTCCGCGAGAGGCGTGCACCGCAGTTCATTTGGTGTCGCCATTGACCCCTCCTGTCTGACGGGGCGGCACCGTCGCCCGCCCGATAAGCTTCACGAAACCTTCTTCTTGCTCCACACGTTCCACAATGAACATCGAACCCAGATTCATATCGCGCTCCACATCCAGCACCGGATTGAGTGCGGAAGCCACCTTCTGCACCACCGCAGGGGGAAGGTCTTCCCCTTCCACACGCACCTGCGCACTGTCTATCACCACCTGCCGACCGTCTCGCACTGCCACACGCCCCTTCGCCTCAAACCGCCATGTGGTCAGCAGCGCAGCCAGCTCTCCGGTGATGTATATCTCCGAAGCAGTTACCCGCACCTGTGGAGAGTGTACCTCAGGCAACCGACGCTTCACGAAGGTCGCTAAATCCTCCTCGTCCAGGGTCACCCGACCTTCTCCCCAACCTGCTACAAACAGGCGGATTTTCAGGCGAAACGCCGCCGCCCTGGAATCCAGAGAAACATCGGGTATCGTCGCTTCCAGACGACGCACCGGGAAGCCTTTCAAGGAAAACCGCTCCAGCACAATCTGCACTCTTTGCACATGCCCCCGCCAGGCAGGCACTGGCGATTCGGAAAAGAAGGGCATCTGCGCCGCGCGAAACCCCGACGCCTGAACTGTGATGGTATCCGCCCGTGCGAGTAACACGCCCAGCGCACCCCAGCGAGGCTCGATGCGCACCTGCACCTGCCCGTTCCCACCCAGCTGCTGCAGTATCTGTCGTTCCGCCGCTCGTTCCAGCCGACGGGTGAACTCTCTCGCTCCTCCGACAATCAGCACGATTGCGAGAAGGATTTCTGCGAACCGTCGCGCATCAAGTGCCATCACGCCCCTGTCCGGAATCGCCAAACAGGATGCGGTAGAAACAATATATCAGCAGCACGGTAAAAAACGTCCATGCGCTTAACATAAATACCCAGCCTTGCCAGTTCATTCAGGAAGCACCTCCGCACGTTGCATACTCTTGCGCACGTTCCACGCATACCAGACGGCGAACACCTGCAGCAGAAACACCAGAATGACGAAGCCACGCACCATCCAGATATGCCAGCCCACCTCCAGACCGGCTGCTTCTATCGGGCGGGTAAAGAGCTCACCGCTCAGCAGCGGGCGGATGACGTTCTCGTAGAACCACGTGCCCAGTATCGCGATAAGGAAAATCGGGGTCACGTACTTGGCGCAGTAGTAGAAGAAGCGCGGCACACGCAGCAACGCCCCTTCGTGCATCTCCTGCCATACTTTGTCCGCGCCGAAAATCCACATCAGGATGACCACCTCGATCAATGCCATCAGCGGCGGACCGAAGGTGCTCGACCAGAAGTCGTACACATCCACTCCGCCGTTGACCCAGATGGCGAACTGCACGCCAATCAGCCACAACAGCCCCATCGCGGCAACGGCGCGAGTTCGGCTCATGCCGAACTCGTCTTCCAGGAATGCGATAATCGGCTGGCACATGGCGACGATAGAGGTCATCGCGGCGAAGAACAGCAGCAGGAACCACAGGAACCCCAGCACGTTGCCTGCGGGCAGAAAACTGAAGATGGCGGGCATCGACACGAAGCCCAAATAGAAACTGCCTTTGGAGGCAATCATCTGCGCTGCCGCCACCCCGAAGAAAGCCGATGCCGCTGGCAGCGCAATGGAGGCACCCAGCACCACCTCGGCAAAGCTGTTCGATGCGCTCGTCGAGAGTCCCGTGAGGGTTACATCGTCCTTGCGGCGCAAATAGGAGGCATAACACTGGATAGCACCCATGCCCAAACTCAGCGAGAAAAACACCTGCCCCGCCGCTGCCAGCCAGGTCTTGGAGTCCAGAAGCACGAACACCTGTTGCCCATCTCGCTCCACATACCATTTGGGTTCCCACAGGAAGGCGATGCCATCCATGACCCCGTACTCTCTGGAGACAGGGTGTCCCAGAGTAAAAACCCGCACTACCAGCCCGATGGCAAGAATGAACAACAGCGGCATCGCCACCTTCGCTAGTGCCTCGATACCTCCCGACACGCCGCGCGCCATGAGCCACAACGTGAGGAAATAGACAATCGCAAAAACGAACAGGGTAAATGCCTCGGGACGGAGCCACATGCCACCGTCCCCTGCACCAGTATAGCTCCCCAGGAACTCGTTATATGGGTTCAACACGGTTTGCGAAATCTCGTCCGCACTCATCCCCTCGTGGAGCTGGATTCTCTCCACGTGCGGCGTCTGCCCCAGCAGAGTTTTGATGCTGAAGCCCAAGGCCCACGAGCCGATGTATGAGTAATAGAACAGGATGATGGTGGGGATAAAAAGCCCGAGCACGCCGAGGTATTTGGCGATTGGGTTTTTCCACATGAGTTGAAACATCGCCGGGGTCGTGCCGTGTCCGCGCACGCCGCCATAGCGCCCCTGTGTCCATTCCAGCCACATCAGCGGAATCGCCATGAGCAACAGGCAGATAAAGTAGGGAATGAGGAACGCCCCTCCGCCGTTTGCCGCTGCCTGCCCCGGAAAGCGCAAAAAGTTGCCCAGCCCGATGGCATTGCCTGCCATCGCCAGAACCAATCCAATACGAGTTCCCCAGTGTTCGCGTTTTTCTCCGTTGCCGTTCATCGACATCCGCTTTCGTTGCCTCCCCTGAGTGTTCTACACCTTCCTCTTGTTCTCCATATTTTAACCCGAAGCGGACGGATTCCTGTAGCGTCTCAAAATGCCGTGCTGAGCTGGATAACAGCCACGCCGCCGTGCTCTTTATTGCTACCCAGCAGGGAGTAGGAGGTTACGCCGGCGGCGTCATAAAAAACCGACTGATACAACGCGCGCAGAACGGTATCCTCACTGAGGTCGTACCACAGGCTCAGTGTGGCGTAGTGCTCCCTTGGCTTGCCTGGTGCAGACAATCCTGCAGCGGGGTTGAAACGCTGTACATCCTTCAGGTTCCAGAATGCACCCTCATAACTCAGCCCAATCCGCCAGCGGGGACGAGCCCGCCATTGCGCGTTGAGCGCGAGGTGCACCACCCCGTCGTCGCTGCCGAAACCTGCAGGAGGCGCGGCTTTACCGGTGCCGGAGTAAAAGCCTCCGCGTGCATCTACTGCCACGCTGCCGATGCGGGCTCTGTAGCCCGCGTCGATGCCGCGCAGGTCGGTGGGGTTATGCCAGTAGCCGATACGCCCCCAGTAGCCAGGGGGTGCAAAGTAGGGGCGAAAATCGCGGTATCCCAGCCACAAGGAAGTCGTTTCATCTGGACTGTATTGCACTCTTGCGGAAAACGCCCAGTTATCGCGGTTCAGACGGGTATCGCCATGATGCACGAGGTCACTCTGCGAATAGACGGCGGCGAACTGCCACCGGTCGGAGGGTTTGTACTCTGCCTGCCACCCCCATACATTCACCCCATTGACCGCGCCGAAGGCGGTCGGAATGTCTCGTCCAGCGTCGATGGTGAGAAACTGTGCCCCTACAGCGACGGTATTTCCCAGCCGCACCGTTGCGGAGGCCCCTGCGCTGTGCCGGGCATGGACGATGCCGTAGGGAATGCGGTTGGGACGCTGGCGCAGGGGGTTACCGGGCTGGAAGAGGTTGACTGCGTCGTTGCCAGCAGAGACGCGCATGAAGTCGGGCAGGAGGTTGGTGTTCACCGTATCGTGTTCGGCAGCGTAGAGCATGATGCTCACCAAATCGGTGTCCAGCCGGAACTTCAGCCCGTCCATGCTGTAATAACCGCCATCATAGCGCGGGAGCAGGGTATACACATCGACATCCGGCCTCCACAGGGTTAAAGGGGTCATTCGGTTCTCTATCCTGCCCACCAACAGGCTACCCTGCCTGCCAAACAGGCTTACCGGCACGCGTATCCCTGCTTTCCACAGCAGGAAGTCGGTGGCACCCGGGCTGCGTTGCGGGGCGTTTGCAAAGTGAGACGCCGAGCGGACGTAAGTGAGGTAGTTGCCTGCCACAAGCGCTGCCTCCGCGCGGATGGCAGGGGCGACCTCGGCAGACACCTGCAGGTTCAGCTCATGGGTCACCTCGGCGTTGTTCAACAGCCCGCCGCTGGACGCATAGCCGTTCTGGTCCACAAAGCCCTTGTGGTCTATCCCGTGCGCCCCTCGGCCGACGAGGTCGACGGTACCGCTGACCCGCACACGCTGGCGCAGCTGCTGTTCCAGCGAGCGAACCTGGCTCTGTGCCCCGGAGAGTTCCCTCCGCAGACGGCGAACGTCCTCGCCGATGGTCTGCAAATCGCGTCCGAACTCCTCCAGCAGCTGATTCAGGATGCGCATCTGTTCCTCCAGCCTGAGCAACCGCTGCGCCGTATCCTCGGGAATCTGCTTCAGCTTCTCCCGGTCGGCGTCAACGGCGACAGCATCGACGGCAGGAGGCGGCGGAGTAATGACAGGGGGAGGGGGTAGCAGAATGCGCTGCCTCCATTCGTCCCTCAAAGCATTGACGCGGTTTCTCATTTCCTGAAGGGCATCGCGCAGGGCAACGGCGAACTCGTAGCGCGTAACGGGCTTTTGACCGCGAAAAGAGCCATCCGGGTATCCCTTCAGAATGCCCTCCCGCATCAAAGATTGAACGGCGTCGTATGCCCAGTGCCCGGACGGGACGTCCTGCTGAGCCAGAGCCACCGCACATGTCCACAGGACGACAAGAAAAACCACAGGCGGCACCAGACGATTCATCAGTGCACCTCCTGTCCTGGTGAAGAATCAAGGTGAAGTAGTGATTCGGCAGAACGCAGGGAAGTCCTGCGTTTTCGGGTTAGCAGTCTGGCACAGCGTTTCCCTTTGGGAGCATCGCGTCCTCACAGGGCATACCAAACGAAAACCCCCTCCGGCTTGCCGGAGGGGGTTGACTGCGCGGTTTCAGGTTAGAACTTCACGCTGAACTGGGCCACTGCCACACCAGCGCGGGCTTTGTCGTCGCCGGGGATCACGCGCCATGCGGCGACACCCTTGGCGTTGAAGTCCACGACCTGGTAGAGCAGTTTGAGCAGCGCGTTGTCGCTCACCTTGTAGTCCACGCCCAGCGTGACGTAGTTCTCCGTCGGCTTCGCGCCGGCTGCGGAGGTCTTGAGGTTCCACAGAACGCCCTCGTAAGAGACGTTCAGGTTCAGCTTCTCGCTGGCGTTCCACAGCACGCCGGCGGCGATGTGAGTAATCTCGTCATCCTTGCCGACGAAGCTCGCCGGGCGGTCGCTACCCTTGTAGAAGCCACCCTTCGCATCGATGGCGAACGCACCCAGCTTCCACGCCAGCGCGACATCCGCGCCTTTGATGTCGGTCGGGTTGTGCCAGTAACCGATGCGGCCCCAGTAGCCGGGGGCGGCGAAGTACGGGCGCACCTCGCGATAGCCTGCGCTCAGCGACAGGTTCTCGCTGAAGGTGTAGCCAACACCCACCAGCAACGCCCAGTTGTCCTTGTTGTTGACGTTGTCTTCCTGCAGCAGCAGGTCGCTCTGGGCGTAGTCGGCGGTGATGGTCAGTCGGTCGATCAGGTTCGCCTTCAGGTGACCACCGTAGACGTTCAGGCGGTTCACGTTGCCGAACGGAGCCACATTGGTGGTACCCCGCTTGGCGGTAATCACTTCAGCGCTCAGGCTCACCTTCTCGCCGAGGTTTACTTCCAGGGTGGCACCTGCGCTGTTATCAAACGCGCCGATGCCCGCTACCGTGCCGGTAGTTGGGTGAGCTGCGGCAATGTTCGGGGTGGCGCCGATGCCGCCGTTCAGCGACATGAAGTTCGTGCCGTTGTTGGTGTTCACGTTGCTGTTGCGGGCGGCAAACAGCCCGATTTGCACCGAGCCGATGCCGATGGTCGCTTTGGCACCGTCCATGCTGTAGTAGCCGTTGTCGTAGCGGTCGATGGTGGTGTAGACATCCACATCGGGTCGCCACAGGGTCAACGGGTGGGTGCGGTTCTCGAAGCGACCGATGGTCAGGTTGACCTCGGTGCCGAACACGCTAATCGGCGCGTTGACCGCGGCTTTCCACAGCACGATGTCGGTGTTGGTCGCTGCCGGTCGGGCACCGAACTGCGATGCCGAACCGAGGTAGGGCAGCCAGTTGCCGACCACCAGGCTCACATCGGCGGAAGCGGTGTCGCTGAGCTTGCTGCTGATGTTCAGCCCGAGCTCATGCAGCACGTCGATGTTGCCCAGCAAGCCACCAGGTGCGGTCGGCTGAGCGTTCAGGTCGATGGCAGTGCGGTCGTCGATGCTGTTGGTGCCACGCACCACGAAGGTCACATCACCCGTGATGCGGAAGCGCTTCATCTCTTCCTCGATCGCCTCCACACGCCTGCGGAGGTTGGCGAGGTCGCGCTTGGCGGATTCCACATCCACGCCCAGCGAAGCCATCTCATCCTGGAACTCCGTGGCGAGGCGGTTGATGCGGGCGATTGCTTCCTCCAGCCTCTGCAGCCTCTGCGCGGTATCTGCCGGGATAGCCTGCAGCTTGGCGCGCTCCTCCGCAGTGATACCGGGCTGCGTGGGCGGAGTTGGCTGAGAAGGCTGCGTGGGCTGACCCCTCGGGATCTGTGCCCGCACTTCATCGATCTGCTGACGAATCGCTGCGAGCGCATCACGGATAGCGATGGCGAACTCGTAGCGGGTCAGCGGCACCTTGCCCTTAAACGTCCCATCCGGGTAGCCCTTCAGCACACCGAGGTCAAACAGCTCCTCGATGGCGTCGTAAGCCCAGTGCCCGGGTGGAACATCGGGAGGCACCTGTGCCCAGGCGTTGCCAGCGAAGGTAATCGCGATGGCGACACCCAAGCCGATCAACAGACGTTTCATCGTACCCTCCTCCTTGTTCCTTAATGGAAGTGTAACGTGCCTTTCGGAGCACTCACTTCCCGGAACAGAGAGGGTTGCCTTTCGGCTGGGGGAGTTCGCTTCGCGGAGCCTCCAGGGTTACCTCCAGCGCACGCCTCCCTATCGCCTCAGGCGATCCTCTGTTCTTCTCAGAGAGTGCCCCGATATGCATTCACCGCTTTCGCGGTGGAAATGCCTTACCGAGTTCACTACTACTATACCACGACCTTGCGCAAACGTCAAGAAGTTTGCCGGTGATTCTGCTAAAAAAGTTGTTTTTCCGCACTTTGCCGGTCGCGGTTTTTCACTTTTACAGACGAGGCACGAGCGACATCGGTTATCATGAATCTGGCTGTTTTCACCGAATATCTTAGCAGAGGAGAGTTCTCACACCTATGCGACGGGTGATCGAATGTGTGCCCAATTTCAGCGAAGGGCGCAACGGTGATACCATCCATGCGCTGACACAGGCGGTACGTGAAGTGCCCGGCGTTCGGCTGGTGAATGTATCGGCAGACCCCGACCATCATCGCACGGTGCTGACCTTTTTGGGCGAGCCAGACGCAGTCGCAGAAGCCGCTTTTCGCTGTGCACAGGTAGCCGTAGAGCGTATCGACCTGCGTTCTCATCAGGGGGTGCACCCCCGCATCGGTGCGATAGACGTGATGCCCTTTATCCCACTCCGAAACGTGCCGATGTCGGACTGTGCGCACATCGCCCGTGAAACGGGATACCGCATTGCAAACGACCTGCAGGTACCGGTGTATTTCTACGAACACGCCGCATTGCCCGGCAGACCTGCGGACCTGCCGACCATCCGTCGCGGGGGGTTCGAAAGATGGGCAGGGCGCGCGCTGACCGGCGACCGTGCACCGGATGCAGGTCCCGCGTTCCTGCACCCCACAGCGGGAGCGGCAATCGTGGGCGCGCGCGGACCTCTGATTGCGTTCAACATTAACCTCAACACCGACCGTGTAGAGGTAGCACAGCACATCGCACGCACCATCCGCCATGAACGTGAGCGCATTCCCCAGCTGGCGGGAGTGCGGGCACTGGGGTTGTTTCTCGCTTCGCGAGGCGTTGCGCAGGTATCGTTGAATCTCACACAGCCTGAACAGAGCCCGTTATGGTGGGTGCTGGATTATGTACGGAGGCTGGCAGACGAGCAAGGTGCGCGGGTCATGGAAACGGAGCTGATAGGCGTTGCACCGGCGTCTGCAATCGCCGGAGTGGCAGCTCACTGCCTGCAGAACCCTGCGCTCAACGAGGAGCATATTCTGGACCTCTGGCTGGACCCTGAATGGAACCCATGAACATCTCTCAACTGGCTGTGCGTTTGATGCTCGCGCTGGCGGTACTGGCGTCGAGCTGGTATGCCACGCCTGCGCAACAGCTCTTTACTGGCGTGGCAGGAGGGGTATTGCTGCTTGTGGCGGTGAAGCCGCAAAGCAGGCTGGCAGCATTTCTGGATGTTGTGGCGGCGTCTGTCCTGCAGGTCTATTCCCCCATGTGGTTACCGCTCAGCGCCTGGGTCATCGCCGTGCACCGGGGTTACGCGCGTTCGTTGGCTTTTCTCTTGATCCCGGCTCCTTTCATCTATGCCTGGCGGGCGGACAACCTCTTTGTGTGGTGGGCAGTGCTGTTTGGGATGCTGTGGCTGTATCTTGGATTCACTCTGGCGGAACGAACCGCATATGAAGAAGAGAGCGACCTGATGCTGCCTTTACCCGATGCGTTGCGCGAGCAATGGGAGCAGGAGCGGGAGGCACACCGCCAGCTGAGGTATCAGTATCAGGAACTGGTTGGCGCCCATCGGCAGCAGATGGCACGGCACCAGCTGGACCGTGCGCGCCTGCAAGTCCTTCAAACCGCCGTCACCACGAAAGAGCTCGACGACTTTGCGCGTCAAATACTGTTTATCCTGCGAGATGCCACCGGTGCGCCGGAGGGCGCGCTGTGGCTTTTCGACGAATACACATCTTCTTTGCGCCTGGCTCACGCTACCACGAGGCAGGACATGCTGTCCAGTGTGGCTCTTTCTCCTTCCGCGCAGGTGACCAGACTATCTCCGTCGGATGTGGGAGAGCGGCTCAACCACGCCGTGCAGTCGCTTGGTGAGAACACGCTGACCTCTGTGCTGCATGACGAGCAGGGGCTCGTCGGAGCGATTGCGCTTTTCGGCTGGCAGGATGTGAACGATGAAGCCCTTGTTCGGGAACGCCTTCAACAGATGCGAAACACCGTGTGCCTTGCCATTCGCACCGCCCACTACCTGCGCACCTTACAGCAGGAAAACCGGACCCTGAGCGCTCTCTACGAGATAGGCAGGCTGTCTGCCGTTTCCTCATCGACAGAAGATGCCGCGAAAAAGTTCACGTCTGTGGTGGCAGACCTGCTATCCGCACCATTCGTCACCCTCTATCTTCGCAATCCAGATACAGGCACTCTTCAGGTGGTTGCTTCGGTAGGGGAACCCATTCGCCTGATGGAGGAACAGCCGCCGGAGGCGAACGAGGGGATAGCGGGATGGATTGCTCGCCGAGCCCAACCCCTCTATCTGCCGCACACCTCGTCAGAACCGAGGCTGATTGGATATGCTTCCAGAAGGGTGTTCGCCAGCCTGATCGGAGCACCCCTGATGGTGCGTGGACAGGCGGAAGCCGTGTTGCTGGCAGCACACACCACGCCGGGTTATTTCCGTGAGCATCACCTGGAGCAGCTTGTATCTGCTGCCAACCACTTTGCGCAGGTCATCGAGATGTCACGGCTTACCCGCTCGGTAGGGCTACTGGCGCTGACGGATGGTTTGACCGGGCTGTTCAACCGCAGATACATGGACATTCGGCTGGAGGAGGAGATCAGCCGCAGTCAACGATATCACAGACGTTTCAGCCTGATACTGGCAGACGTAGACCATTTCAAGCAAATCAACGACACCTGGGGACACGCGACGGGAGACCTTGTGCTTCAGGGGGTCAGCCGATTGCTGGTGGAAAACCTGCGTGAGACCGAGCTGGTCTTCCGGTATGGAGGCGAAGAGTTTTTGGTGATTTTGCCTGAGGCCGCGCTGGCGCAGGCAACTTCGGTAGCGCAACGGTTGCGCGAAGTGATAGAAAGGCATCCCTTCCAGACCGTAGACGGTTCGTCCATTCTCCATGTAACTTTCAGCGCGGGAGTAGCAGAATACCCCACCCATGGCACCGATAAGAGCACCCTGCTTGCCGCCGCCGATCAGGCACTGTATCTGGCGAAACAGCGAGGCAGAAACCGGGTGGAGCTGCTGCCTCCCGCTGCCTGATTACAGCAAGACCTCCTCCAGGCTCACCAGCCTCGCGCCTTTGCTTTGCATCTCCTGAAGTGCTTTCTCGCTGTCGCCCGGCTGCACGTCCACGCCACGCACCGCGTCCTTCAGAACCAGCGCGTCGAACCCACGCTGCAGTGCATCCAGTACCGAGGCGCGCACGCAGTAATCGGTTGCCAATCCCCCGACCACCAGCCGCTTAATGCCCTTCGCTCGCAACAGGTCTTCCAGCGGCGTGCCATCCGCCGTTCGCGCGTCAAAGGCGGAGTAAGCGTCTTCGTTCTCGCCCATTCCTTTAGACACGATGATGGCATCCTCCGGCAGATGCAGGTCAGGGTGAAACGCCGCTCCCCGCGTGTTTTGCACGCAGTGTACTGGCCACTGTCCACCGTACGCCGCGAAGTGTGTGCTCTTTTCGGGATGCCAGTCGCGCGAGGCGATGACAGGAGCACCCGCTTGTTGGAACCGTTCGATGGCGCTGTTCAGTACAGGCACCACTTTGTCGCCCTCGGGCACGGGTAACGCGCCTCCCGGGCAGAAGTCGTTTTGTACGTCCACTATCAGCAAAGCGGTATCCGCCATATTCTCACCTCCCGTATCATTGTGTCATACTCCCGTTGTTGTGTGCAACTCTGTCAAGTTGACATCCACTTGCTAAAACTGCTATGCTAACAGCTACCACAGGCTACACGCAAGGAGGCTGGAAAACTTTGGAAAACGCAAAACCACTTGGTTATTTTGCTTTTGTGCTGCATTCACATATTCCGTACGTGCTGGCACACGGGCGCAGTCCACACGGCATGGACTGGCTCTCCGAGAGTGCCGCGGAGACCTATATACCCCTGTTGAATACCTGCTACCGGCTGATTAAAGAGGGCATCTCACCGCAGTTCACCGTCGGTATTACTCCTGTGCTGGCAGAGCAGCTGGTGCAGCCCGCTTTCGCCGCCGAGTTCGAAGCCTGGCTCAAGGATAAAATTGCCGCTGCCGAGGTCAACCGCAAGGAGTTTCTCAGCGAGAAGAAGCTGGGCATGGCGGCGCTGGCGCAGTACTGGCATCAGTTTTTCACCAAAACTTTAACCGATTTTCGGGAAAGGTACCGCTCTGACATCATTGGGGCATTCCGTGACCTGCAGGACGCAGGGCACATCGAGATTTTGACCAGCGCCGCCACGCACGGCTATTTGCCGCTGCTGGGTACCGATGAGGCGGTGCAGGCGCAAATCAAGCAGGGCGTGCAGACCTACAAGCGGCTGTTCGGAAGGGCGCCGCGGGGCTTCTGGCTGCCGGAGTGCGCCTATCGCCCCCGCTATCGCTGGAACTACCCGGTGGATTTCGAAGGCAAGCCTTCGGAGCCCTGGCTGCGCAAAGGTGTCGAGGAGATTCTGGCGGAGAATGGCATCGAATACTTCTTCATCGACTCGCACCTTCTCAAAGGCGGCGAAGCGATAGGTGTGTATGCCGAACGGTTCAAACCCCTGCGTGAACTGTGGGAGCAGTTCAGCGTGCAGTACCGTGCCGAGGATACGGAGAAATCGCCCTATTACGTGTACCTGGTGAACTCCTCCGGTGAACCTAAGCCTCCGGTCGCCGTTTTCACCAGAGACCCTCGCACCGGCGTGCAGGTGTGGAGTGCCGATTCGGGCTATCCCGGCGACGAGTATTATCTGGAGTTCCACAAAAAGCAGCCACCGGGCGGCTTGCGCTACTGGCGCATCTCCCGTCCGAAGGATGACCTGGGCAAAAAACAGCCTTACGAGCTGGCGAAGGCGTTCGAGCGCATTCAGGAACACGCCAAACACTTCGTCGATCTTGCCCATGAAGTGCTCAGCGAACACGTGCAGTCCACCGGTAACAGCGGCATCATCACCGCCATGTATGATACCGAGCTGTATGGACACTGGTGGTTTGAAGGTCCCGAATGGCTGTACTGGGTGCGCAGGGGAATGGAGACACACCCCGAAATCCAGCCCATCACCTGTGGTAAGTACCTGCATCTTCATCCGCCGCAAACGGTGGTGCAGCTGCCCGAAGGCTCTTGGGGAGAAGGTGGCTACCACTGGGTGTGGCTGAACGAGTGGACAGAGTGGACATGGAAGCGTATCTATCCTGCCGAGCGGGAGATGGTGCGTCTGGCGCGCCAGTATGGTGATAATCCCAAAGTGCAGACCATCCTGAAACAAATTGCCAGAGAGCTGTTGCTCCTGCAGTCCTCCGACTGGCAGTTTCTCATCAGCACCTGGTCGGCGCGGGACTACGCCGAACTGCGCGCACAGTGGCACGCCGACCGCTTCCAGATGCTGGTGAACCTGCTGGAGCGAGTGGCGCGTGGCGAAGAGCCTACCCCCGAAGAGTGGGGCGCGCTGGGTGAGGCAGAAGAACGCGACAATATCTTTCCAGACATCGAGCCCAAATGGTGGGCACAACTGGAGTTCCCGCCGCACGAGTAAGACGAGGTATGGAGACGACACGCACGGGAGATAGCTCCGCTGCTTTGCGCCAGCTGCCCGCGGTATCGCGCGTGCTGCAGGACGGGAGGATACAGGAGGCAATAGCCGCACATGGACGGCAGCTGGTCGTGGACTGTACGCGAGAGGTATTAAGCCGACTGCGTGAGCATCTCCAGAAAGGCTCGGCAGTCGTAACCGACCTGCCCTCTATCGTAAGCGAGGTACTGCAGGCAGTGGAACGCTGGCGCACACCCACCCTGCGCCGTGTCATCAACGCCACGGGGGTGGTTTTGCACACCGGATTGGGTCGGGCTGTGCTGGCGCAATCTGCCCGGCAGGCGGTCACCGAGGTGGCGCAGGGGCACTCGATGCTGGAGATCGACCGCGACACCGGCGAGCGCGGCGACCGCATCGAGCATGTGCGCGACCTGTTGTGCCGTTTAACCGGAGCAGAAGACGCCACCGTCGTCAATAATAACGCAGGAGCGGTGTTGCTGGCAGTCACCGTGCTGGCGCAGGGAAGAGAGGTGATTATCTCGCGCGGGCAGCTGGTAGAAATCGGGGGAGCGTTTCGGATGCCCGACATCATCGCGCAGAGTGGGGCAAAGCTGGTGGAGGTGGGCACGACCAACCGAACACGCCTGCTGGACTATGAACAGGCGATTACCCCAAATACCGCCCTGCTGTTGCGCTGTCACCCCAGCAACTTCCGTATCGTAGGCTTCACCGAGGAGGTGTCCGCCGAGGAGCTGGCTTCGCTGGCGCACCGACACGGGCTGGCTGTGCTGGACGATGTGGGCAGCGGATGCCTGGTGGACACCGCGCAGTTCGGGCTGGAACATGAACCTACTCTGCAGGAAAGCGTGCAGGCGGGGTGCGATGTCATAACCTGCAGTGGCGACAAGCTGCTGGGTGGGCCGCAGGCGGGCATCATTCTGGGCAAGCAACAAATCATACAGCGCATTCGCAAGCACCCGCTGCACCGTGCCCTGCGTGTGGACAAACTGACTCTTGCCGCGCTGGAAGCCACTCTGCGTCTGTATCTGAACCCTGCTGACGCGCTGCGCGAGATTCCTGTGCTGCGCACGCTGGCGATGTCTGTGGAAGAGGTCAGGCGGCGGGCGAACAGGCTGAAGCGAAGGTTGCAGGCTATCCTGCCACCAGGAACGGTAACCGTTCGCCTGCGCGAGGGGATGTCCGCAGTGGGTGGTGGTAGCCTGCCCGGACAGCAGCTGCGCACGGTGCTGGTGTGCCTGTGTTCACCAGAGATAAGTGCGTCGCAGCTGGCGCACGCCCTGCGCTGGCAGGAACCCGCCGTCTTCGTCCGTATCGAACAGGAGGAAGTGCTTATAGACCCCCGCACCCTGCTGGACGATGAACTGGATACGCTGATTCGGGCGGTAGAGCGCGCTGTGGTGCAGTGTAAAGGAGGGAAGATGAGCCATGCATGATGCGGTCCATCGGGCGATTAACGATACCGTTAAAGCGCTGGTGCGTGTGGCGGCGATGCGCGAAAAAGGCGCTGACCTGCACAGCGCACGGGTTGCCGTACTGGCGGTGGCCACTGGCGAGAAGCTGGGCATGAGTGACGAGGAACTGCTGGTACTCCGTCGTGCAGCAGAACTGCATGATATCGGCAAGGTGGCGATTTCAGACAGCATTCTGGGTAAGCTGGGCAGGCTGAGCGAAGAGGAGATTCAAATCATGCGCCAGCACGCCACCCTTGCTCTGGAGATACTGGGCGCAGTGCAGGCGTTGAAGCCAACCCTGCCGCTCATCAAACACCATCACGAACGCTGGGACGGTAGCGGCTACCCGGACGGCCTGGCTGGTGAGCAGATACCTCTGGGCGCCCGCATCATCGCGGTGGCGGAGGTATACGACATCCTGACGCATGGGGCGCCGTGGAAGGAACCTCTGGGCGTGGAAGAGGCGAAAGCGGAGATCCAGCGTTGCGCAGGCACGCAATTTGACCCGCGGGTGGTGGAAGCGTTCCTGCAGGTGTGCGACCTGATGTGCGACTGAAAGATGTCTGCAGGTTGCTTGTGAACAGATGGGCAGTATATAATACAGCAGATGCCAACCCAGCCATGAAGGTGCCTGGCTTGTCTAAGAAGTGGCGCATTTTGCAGATGGTTTCCAGCTCGGCGACCTCGGGTGCTGAGAGACACCTTGTGCTCCTCTCACGGATGCTCCAGCAGCAAGGACACCTTGTGGTTACCGTTTGTCCACCGCACAACTGGCTTCCTGAAGAACTGCAGCGCGCAGGCGTAAACACTCTGCCGCTGCCCATGCGTGGCGCGGGCGCAGCGATGACCCTGTGGCGTCTGGCGCGTGTGGTGCGCGAACAGCGCATGGATATCATCCACACCCACCTCACCCGTGCCGCCTACTACGGTCTGCTACTGGGCTTGCTCACCCGTAAGCCGGTGGTCTCTACGGTTCATGTGTTCACTTGCGACCCTGCCTATCGCTGGCTGTCGCGCATGGGCAACCCGCTCATTGCCGTTTCAGATGCGGTGCGACGCTGGCTTATCGAATACGGCGTACCCGCCAGCGTGATACAAACCGTCTACAACGCCACCGATTTCGTCTCTTTGGATGGTGTGAACGCAGATGCACCCAGGGAGGTTCGGAGTGAATTCGGACTGCCATTGAACAGTAAGCTCATTGGAGTTTTTGCCAAAGTGACCCCTATCAAAGGGCAGGACCTGTTACTGGAGGCACTCCCTCAGGTACTGCGATTGCATCCCGACGCTTATGTGCTGTTCGTTGGCATCGCAGAGAGTGCCTTCGCTCACCAGACGCAGCAGCGAGCGACGAGGCTGGGGGTGCATCGTCACGTTATCTTCACCGGACTGCGCACCGATGTCGCCCGGCTGATGCAGGCAGTGGATGTGGTGGTGATGCCTTCTCGCTCTGAGACTTTTGGGCTGGCGGCGCTGGAGGCGATGGCGCTGGGCAAACCGGTCATCGCCACCCGTGTCGGCGGGTTGCCCGAGCTGGTACGGGATGGGGAGACCGGCATCCTCGTGGATCTCACTGCCGCCTCGCTGGCGCATGCTCTCGACGAACTGCTCGCTAGTGCCGAGCTGCGAGTCCGCCTTGGGGAGACAGCACGCACTCTGGTGTGCCGATACTATAACCCCGAGCAGATGGTGCAGCACATCGAATCCGTCTACGCCCGTGCCCTGATTGCCTGAGATGATTGCCATCCTGATGTACCACAACGTGGGCGAGAAAGGTCGCCACCTGAATGTCTCCCCACAGGGGCTGGCAAAACAGTGCCAGATGCTGCAGCGGCTGCGCTTTCGAGTGATGCCACTGCGAGAGCTGGCAGAACATCTTCATCACCGGCAGCTGCCGCGCCGCGCGGCGGTGTTCACCTTTGACGATGCCCTGCTTGGCGTGTACGAACATGCAGCACCGATTTTAAGAAGGCACGGATGGGTGGGCACGGTGTTTGCCGTCAGCCGGCGGCTGGGCGGGGAAACCGACTGGACGGACGACTACCGCCATCGCGTGATGAGCCGCGAGCAGCTGCTGGCGCTGCATCGGGCGGGATGGGAAGTGGGCGGGCACACCCTCACGCATTCTTACCTGACCCGCCTGCCCCCTGAGGATGCCCGTCACGAAATCGAACAATGCCGCCACGAACTCGAAGAGCTGACCGGCGCGCCGGTGCTCAGCTTTTGCTACCCCTACGGTGACTGGAACGATGCCGTCACGCAGATGGTGCGAGAAGCGGGGTACCAGGCGGCGTGTACCGTGCGCAAAGGGCTGGTGAAGCCTCAGGACAACCCTCTCACCCTGCCGCGGGTGCACATTGCCTACAGTGACGGCGCAACCGGGTTGCTGTACCGCTTGTGGCGGGCATGGCGGCGCACGCGATAGACAGGCATAGACAGGCTTCGACGTGCTTGTGCCCATGCGTTCGGCCACCTCCGGAAACCGCGCGGGTGTTCGAAAATGCACAGAATGTAGCCGCAGGCTTTAGCCTGAGTTGGTGGAGGGCGAACCCCCTGGTGAGTCGATCCCCCACCCAACCTCCCCGCGCGCGGAGAAGCGTTTCACAGCCGGGCGAGCCATCATCCTCCCCGAGGTGTCGGGCAGATTTATCGAGCACCTCGAATAAACCGTTGACAATTCTGGCATGGTGATTATAATAGGTAGTGGGTAGGGGTTATGCGGTTAAGGATACAGATGGAAGTCTGTCAATAAGAGCGACGCATAATGTTGGCATGAGCGAATTCTTTGACATCTTAAACGACAGGACTACGATGAGCGTACCACCCCCGCCAAAGTGTGCAACCACAACTACTCTGGACCCAACCCCTCGCCGGGGCGTTACCTCTGCTGGGGAGGACGAACCGACTACGCCAACAACTGGGACTGCGGTGCACCCTATGCAGGATGGTACGACCTGCTCGCGCCATACATGAAGAACTACGGTATCCTGCGTTGCCCCTCTCGCCCGGACAGAGGCTACTATCCCTTTGACGCCAGCGGCAACCCAACCGCTGAAACCGCGCCCGGAGGCAGCTGGGAGAACCTTCGCAACACCTATGCCGTCAACTTCTACGCGGTAGCCACCAATATCATCTGGAACCTGGCTTCCACCACCAGCTGCTACGCGAACTGGGACGGGCGCGGTAAAACACTCGCCAGGTTCTCGGCGCCGGCGAACGTCGTGGCAATTGTGGAAGCGTTCGGCACGTGCCCCGACATTCGCAACATGGTGACCAACATGGACTGCAGTGTGCATAACCGGGGCTCCAACTACATCTTCGTGGACGGGCACGCGAAGTGGCTACGTGTTGTTGCCACTCTCAACCCCGTAAACGTATGGGTGGACGAGAGCGACCCCGATGGACGTGCCTGCGTGTCCAACGCCTACATGAACCGCTTGATGGCGAACGACCGCACGCGCGTCGAGTGTCTGGGACAGTAGTAAGGAGAGGCGGCGATGCGTAACCAGCAGAATCCTGTGCTGTGGGTAGTGATTATCGTGGCGGCATTAGTGGTTATCATCGGGGGACTATGGACGTACACCCAGCACAGGGCACAGGTGCAAACCGAGACCATCCGCAGGCAGGCGGAAGAGGAAGCCTACCGCGAAGGCGAGCTGGGGCACCCGCCGGGTGAGGTGCCCGGAACCACGAGCCGATAAGTAATCCCTGTGGAGCAGCTGCTGGCGGAGCGCAGCCCCTGCAAACATCAAGGGGAGGCTGCGCTCCCGTACGTACTCTGGGTTTTTCCGTCCGCTGAAAGGGAAAACCTGACCTTACCGAGAAAGCGAAAAGAGGAGGGGTAAACGATGCAAAAGCTATCCAGACGACGTTTCCTAAAGGACTCGCTGGCGTTGCTGGCGGTGACGGCGTCGCCTGCGCCGGTGCTCGCTTCGGTGAAGGTGGCACGCAAGCAAGCCAGCCCCAACGACCGCATCGGCGCGGCGGTCATCGGCTTCAACGGACAGGGCAAGAGCCACATCCGCCAGCTTCTGGCGCAACCCGATGTAGACCTTGTCGCACTGTGCGACGTGGACGAGGCGGTGTGGCCCGTGGGGTTGAAAATCGTGGAGGACGCGGGCAGACCTAAGCCCAAAACCTACCAGGACATCCGCAAGCTGCTGGAAGACAAGGATGTGGACGTGGTGACCATCGCCACGCCCAACCACTGGCATGCGCTGGCAGCCATCTGGGCGATGATGGCGGGTAAGGACGTATATGTGGAGAAGCCTTCCAGCCACAACGTGTGGGAAGGCCGCCGTACAGTGGAAATCGCCCGTCAGCTGGGGCGTATCTGTCAGGTGGGCACGCAGATTCGCTCCTCAGAGGGCATTCGCCAGGCGATACAGTACCTGCACGAGGGCAACCTGGGCAGGATAACCCTGGCACGCGGTCTGTGCTACAAGCGGCGCGATTCCATCGGCAAGGTGTCCGGTCCGCAGGAGCCGCCCGCCACAGTGGACTATGACATCTGGCTGGGTCCTGCGCCCAGGAAGCCGGTGATGCGCCAGCGGTTCCACTACGACTGGCACTGGTTCTGGGACTACGGCAACGGCGACCTGGGCAACCAGGGCGTGCACCAGATGGACATCGCCCGCTGGGGGATGAACAAGAACACCCTGCCGAACAGGGTACTGGGACTGGGCGGCCGCTTCGGCTATGTGGACGATGGCGAAACACCCAACACCGAGCTGGTCTTCTGCGACTACGGCGATTGCCAGCTTATCTTCGAGGTGCGAGGGTTGGAGACGCCGGACCTGAAGGGGGTCAAGGTCGGCAACATCTTCTACGGCGAAAAGGGCATCATGGTCATCCCCAGCTACAGTCAGGCGATTGTCTTCGACAACGACGGCAACAAGGTCACGGAGTTCAACGCGGGTGGTGACCACATGCGCAACTTCCTGGATGCCGTGCGCAGCCGCAAGCACACCGACCTGCACGCCGATATTTTGGAGGGGCATCTCTCCAGTGCGCTGTGCCATCTGGGCAACGTCTCCTATCAGTTGGGCGAGCTGGTTCCCTTCGACGCCGAGAAGAAAGCCTTCGGGGACAACAAAGAGGCGTACGAGACTTTCGCCCGCTTCGAGGAACACCTCGCGGCGAACAACATCGTGCTCAAGGAGACCAAATACCGCCTCGGGCGCGAGCTGCACATCGACGCCGAGCGTGCCACGTGCAAGGGAGACTCTCGGGCAAACCGGCTCCTCACGCGCCAGTATCGCAAGCCCTACGCGGTGCCGGAGAAGGTGTGAGCCGCGGCGAATAGGGTGAAGTCATCGGTAGCCGCAGGCTTTAGCCTGCGCTCTTACAGTCACTGCCTGCGGCTACGGTCGAAGGGTCGTTCCGTGCGTTATGGCGTTGTTTGCCCGCCTCCGGTTTGAGCAGGAGGTGCGCCTCCTCCACCACCGGGGGCTCCCATCCGTTGCGACTTCGGCAACATAGGACCGGTGTAGTAACCCGGAGGGGGCGGTTCTTCCCGCGTCGCACGATGACGCAGCAGCAGTGCGATACCTACCAGCACAATGCCCACCAGCAACAGGATAATCATGTTTTTACCGCCTGTACCTGCCATCCGTTATCCTCTCCTGCAAAAGGATAGCACCCCGCCCGAGGCGGGGTGCCTTTCGCTCACTCTGTACCGCCAGCGGGGGTTGGTGCCCCTCTCTGGCTCTTAGGGAGCATGGGGCCCTCGTAGTAGCCTTCCGCTTGCGGGTCCTCCTTCTTGCCGCAGGCAGTGATGCCCACGCCCATCGTGAGAACCCAGGCGACGCCCGCTACGAGCAGTCCCCAGCGCTTCACCGCGCGCCAGCGATTCATTGGCTTACTCCATCGAGAAAGTGAAGTAACGCATGTAGTACACGGTCTGCCCGTTCTCCACCGTCGTCGCCAGATAGCGCTCCGGGTTGCGCTTGATGTTCTTCGCATGACCATCCAGGAACGTGAAGTTCGCGCCGTCCTGGTGAATCTTCTGCGACTCGCAACCGATGGAGATGACCACGTAGGTCGGCCCCCTGTCGAGCATGGTGATGCCGTCACCAATCAGGATGGTCTCCGCTGGTCGCTTCACCTCAGGCATGTAGCGGGTCAGTCCGCCCGATGCCGCAGGATAGCACAGGCTACCCGGGAAGTGATAGTACGGGTTCTCGGGAGTGCCAGCGCCGCCACGGGTTGCCATCTGGAAGACAATACCATAGTGCGCAAACACCTGCGTCGGCGGCATGTACGGGTCTAGAGCGCCCGGATAGCAGTCCGACATGTTCGCGCCTTCCAGATATCGCTCGAGGCTCCACGAGGGGCATCGGTGCAGTCCCTGCGGCTGTCCACCCACGGTGTAGGTTCGCCCGGCATCTGGCGGAACCAGGGTGCTCTTGATGTACGGATGGAGCAAGCCGATCCAGAAGCGCTCGTTCAGCGGCTGCCCCGGATACTCGCGGATCTTGAACCACGGCACGATGGCTTCGTCGTAATCCTGGGCATACATCAGAATAGCCGTACCAAACTGCTTGGAGTTGGAAAGGCACGACGACTTACGGGCTGCCTCTCGCGCCTGCGAGAAGACAGGGAACAGGATAGCTGCCAGTATCGCAATAATCGCGATAACGACCAGCAGCTCGATCAACGTAAAAGCACGTTGTTTCATTTACCGTTTCACCCTCCTGACCTTGGATGTGATGAGTATGTCAAACGCCACAAGGCGTCGGACATCCAGTATACGTATTCGGGAAAGACCCCGTATTCTCCGTTCCCCACAACTCTGCAAATGGCCAATGGACATGCAACACTGCAGCCATTTATTACTTTACGACCTGCTACCAATTTTGTCAAGAGTTAACAGGGCATTCCAGCGATTTTCCCGTATTTTTTCGGCGATAAATGAGAACAACAGGGCGTGGCGAACACTGCCACGCCCTTTCCCGCGGGAAGCGTGTTCTAATCGTCGCCGATCGCGCCGAAGTTTTGCACCAGCACGCCGAAGTCGAGCAGGGTCACCTCGTCGTCGCCGTCCAGGTCGGCGTCGGCGTTCCAGTTGCTGTCGCCAGGTATGGAGCCAAATGCTGCCACCAGCGCGCCGAAATCAAGCAGGGTCACTTCATTATCGCCGTCGATGTCGCCGTTGGTCAGTACCACGTCCACCCCGGAAACGTCGCTGTTAGAGACAGTCACCGGAACGACCACGCGCAGCCAGTGGCTGGCTTTGAAGGCGATGTCGTAGGTGCCGGGCTCCACGTCGGTCAGCGTGTACCTCCCTACGCTATCCAGATTCACCGTTTCGGAGCGCACGACGTTGCCGCCTTCGCGTATCTCCACATCCACCGGTACCTGCGTGACGTCGCCAGCGAAGTCAGCCAGCGTGACGGTGCCGCTCACCGCAAAGCCCGGAGGCAGGATATGGTGCAACACGCCGACGTACACAATGTCCGCGTCGAATCGGGTGGACTGGTAAGGCTGCGTCGGCGCGTCAGACAGGGGTCCTTGCACGGGCACGTAGCCGCTGCCCCCGCCGAGGATGACGTTGCCCTGCCCGCTGGGGTTGTCCACGCGGTCGGCATCGATCAGGTTGGCGATGAGGATGGCGTCGATGCTTTCGTTCTCGCCAATGCCGAAATCGTCCAGATTGAAGGCGGTTGCGAACACCAGATAGTTTGCCGTAAAGGTGTTGGCAAACTCATACCGCCACTGGCTGAAGGTGGTCGCGCCCTTTTTGCGCACCGCTACCATGAATGCCTCCGGTGCGCCCGGTGAGCCTACCTCATACAGCACGAAATCCTCCCCCGGCAGATTCGGCAGGCGCATGCCCTCCCAATCCACGAGGAAAATCTTGCGCACCACAGCATTGCCCAGCTCCACGAAGCGCGGATTGCCAGTGGGACTGCTGCCGCTCATCATCCAGCCGAGTGTCTTCGTGCGGTCGAAGTCGGTATCTTTCAGGAACTCGGAGTCAAAGAAGTTAAAACCGCTAACCTGCGGCGGGTCCACAGGCAGTACGCGCTTCACCCCGTTCGTGATGTCCCACGTGTACCCGCCGACGCTGTATGTCTGCGCCGCCGTCTGCTGCACGACGAGTAGCGCGAGACACACTGCCGTCAGGATTGCGAACCGTGTGGAGAACATCTCTGTTTCCTCCTTTCAGGATTCCAGAACGTGTTTCGAATTCATCTACTCTACTTTATATGCATAATCCGTGCCAAAACCCTGCTTTTTACCGAGAATGAGCAAAAAAGCCGTAGGAATTACGGCTTTGAAAGAGAGGTTACCATTATCCTCCACCGGACACCAACTGTTTTACCTTCTCCAGCAGGTGCCGGGCCACTTCCTGCTTGGTCATCAGGGGCAGAGGCTCCTGCCTGCCGTCTGCCCACAGCAGGGTCACACGGTTGGTGTCGGAGCGGAAGCCGGAGTCTTCCTCAGACACATCGTTGGCTACAATCAGGTCGAGGTTCTTCTCGCGCAGTTTCGCCTGCGCGTTCGCCAGCAATTCCTGTGTTTCCGCGGCAAAGCCCACCAGAATGTGCCTGCCCTTCCGCTCGCCAAGGGTGCGCAGGATATCGGGATTGGGCACAAGGCGAATCGTCCACTCCTCTTCGCTCTTCTTGCGCTTGCCCTGCCAGACCTCTGCCGGACGATAGTCGCTCACCGCGGCAGTGGCAATCACCACGTCCACCTCCTCATACACCTGCAGACAGGCATCCAGCATCTGCTGCGCCGTGCGCACCCGTATCGTCTTCGCGCCTGCAGGAGGGTCGAGCAGGGTCGGTCCGGTCACCAGTGTCACCTCTGCACCCATACGCACCGCTTCCGCGGCGATTGCGTAGCCCATCTTGCCGGAGGAGGGGTTGGAGAGATGGCGCACGGCGTCGACAGGTTCCTCCGTAGGTCCGGCGGTGACCAGAATGCGCACGCCGCACAGGGGTGGGTTCAACACCTGTTCCACTGCCGCGAGGATGACCGGTGTATCCGCCAGCTTGCCCGCGCCCACGTCCCCACAGGCAAGCATGCCCTCCGCGGGATAGACGAAGTGCGCGCCGCGTTCCTCCAGCGTCCTGACATTGTGTTGTGTGGCGGCATGCTGCCACATGACGGTATTCATCGCGGGAGCAATCACCACTTTCGCCTGCGTCGCCAGCGCGAGCGTGGTCAGCAGGTCATCGGCGATACCTACTGCCAGCTTGGCAAGGATGTTGGCGGTCGCCGGGGCAATCAGCAACACGTCTGCCCGCTTTGCCAGATAGATATGCGCGATCTGGCGCTCCTCCGGCTCGTCGAACAGGTCGGTCAGCACGGGACGTCGCGTGATGGCGCGGAAGGTCACTTCGGTGATGAAGCGTCGGGCGTGTTCGGTAAGCACCACATCGACCTCCGCCCCCGCCTGTGTGAGCTTGGACGCGATGTCCGCCGCTTTATACGCCGCGATGCTACCTGTTACACCCAGCAAGATATGTTTTCCCTCGAAAACTGACATCTTTCACCCCTTTGGTATCCTTGCCCGCTCGGCGAGGATGATAGCTCGCAGCAGGTCTACCGCCTGCTCCAGGTCATCGTTGGTGACCAGATAATCGTAGTAGGGCAGCGCCTGCATCTCCTGCTCGGCGATGCGTAACCTCTGCTCCACCGCTTCGGGAGAATCGGTACCACGCTTCAACAGACGCTGGCGCAATACCTCCAGACTGGGCGGCTGCACGAAGATGAGTACCGCTTCTGGCACCCTCTGGCGCACCTGCAGACCGCCCTGCACCTCGATCTTCAGGATAACGTCCAGTCCCTGCGCCTGCAGGTCTTCCGCCAGATGGCGCGGCGTGCCGTAGTATGCCTGATGATAGCGGGCATACTCCAGAAAGCGGTCTTCGGCAATCCAGCGTTCGAACTCCTGCTCGGAGAGGAAGAGGTAGTCCACGCCGTGCCGTTCGCCTTCACGGGGTGGGCGGGTGGTCGCCGTGAGGCACTTCACCACGCCGGACACACGCGGCAGCAAACGTTCCAGCAGGGTATCCTTTCCCACCCCACTGGGTCCTGAAAGTACAATCAGCTTGCCTCTGGCACGGTGCGTGTTCACCGGGTTATCCCTTGAAGATACGTTTGTGTCATCATGTTTCACCTTTCAGTATAGCACAGCCGACGATTTGGCGCACCCTGTCCTGCAACCCTCTCCCGAAGCCTCGGGAGAGGGGATGGGGGTGAGGGCGAATCCCTTTGCAGGTGGAGGGCAAGCCTCCCGCCGCCATCTGTTGAGGCAGGAACCCCCTCCGGAAACGAGAACACAAAGGTAAAGATGGTTTCGGGAGGCTGCGGAGATGCACCGGTTGCTCGTTCTTTTGGTGTTGATACTTGCGCACGGTCTGGCTGTGGGGCAGGGCGTTCGTGACCGCTTCGTGTGGATTTTCGGCTGGGGATTGACACGCGACGAGGACGTCCCTCAGATTATTGCTATTCTGGAAGATGCGGCGAGGCACGGTTACAACGGCGCGGTGTTCTCGGCAAACCTCGATGCGCTGTGCAAGCAGCCGCCAGAGTACTTCCGCCGATTGAAACAGGTGAAGGACGCCTGTGACCGCCTGAAGATAGAGCTGATACCCTCTGTTTTCTCGGTGGGGTATGGAGGCGGTGCGCTGTGGCACGACAGCAACCTCGCGGAGGGGATGCCGGTCAAAGACGCTCTGTTTGTCGTACAGGGCAACGAGGCACGCCACATACCCGACCCGCCGGTTTCCATCGCGAATGGGGGATTTGAGGAGTACGAAGGCTACCGCATGAGGGCGTTCGCCTTTCACGATGAGCCGGGGGTGGTGTCTTTTCCCGATACGCAGGTTGCGCACAGTGGAAAGGCATCACTGCGTTTCGAGAACTTCCGCGCTCAACCCGCTGGCAATGCCCGTGTGATGCAGGAGGTCAGGGTGCGCCCCTACCGCTGCTACCGCATGAGCGTGTGGGTCAAAACAGAAGGGCTTCAGCCCAGCGCGAACCTGCGGATGCTGGTGCTGGCAGGCGACCGTGATCTCGCTCCGCGCACCTTTTCCGTGCCTGCAACCTCCGACTGGCGCAAACTCACGCTGATATTCAACAGCCTTGCCAGCGAGAAGGTGCTGGTGTACGTGGGCCTCTGGGGTGGGCAGTCCGGCAAATTCTGGGTGGACGACTGGACGCTGGAAGAGGTGGGCCCGGTGAATGTGCTGCGCCGCCCGGGCACGCCCGTCACCGTCAAGAGCGAGGATGGTTCCATCACTTATCAGGAAGGCAAGGACTACGCCCCGCTCACCGACCCCAATTTCTCTGCGTGGCGAGCGGTGGAGCATGACGCACCGGCACTCAAACTGCTGCCGGGAAGCCGTATCCGCGATGGACAACGATTGCGCGTGAGCTGGTACCATCCCATGCTCATCTACGACAGCCAGGTGACCGTCTGCATGGCGGAGCCTGCCCTGTACGAGATCTTCGAACACGAGGCAAAGCTGCTGTGGGAGCACCTGCGTTTCCAGAAGGTTATCCTGAGCATGGACGAGGTGCGAATGGGCGGTACCTGCGCCGCCTGCGCAGGTAAGGATATGGCGAAGCTGCTCGGAGAATGCGTTACCAGACAGGTGCAGATACTGAGGAAGGTAAACCCGAAGGTGCAGGTGTACATCTGGTCGGACATGTTTGACCCCAACCACAACGCCCATGCCGGCTATTACCTGGTACAGGGTGACTTCACGGGTTCATGGAAGCACATCCCCAAGAACCTCATCATCGCGGTGTGGGGCGGGGCACCGCGCGCGGAGAGCCTGCGCTTCTTCGAGAAAGAGGGCTTTCGCACCCTGATTGCCTGCTACTATGACGCTCCCCATCTGGAAGAGGTAAAGGGCTGGCAGCAGCTGGCACAGAAGACGAAGGGGGTCATCGGCTTCATGTACACCACCTGGGAACGCAAGTACGACCTGGTAGGGGAGTTTGCAAAGCTGCTGTGGGGGAAGTAGGCAACGCCCAATTTGACGAAACCAGTAAGGGGGTGGGCTCGATGGATGTGGATTTCTCCCGTGCTGTTGTTCTGAGCGCAGGGAGTGCGGCGCACCGGGCGGAACGTAAGGCGGCGCAGATGCTGCGCGACGAAGTGAAAAGACGTACCGGTCTCACCTGGCAGATAGTGGAATCGCCTCGCGACGGTACGCCGACGGTTGTGGTTGCGCATCCACAGCGTGTGCCTGCCGGATTGCACCTGCCACGACAGGCGGAACCGCCTGCGGACTCCGCCGAGGGCTACACGCTCTACCTGGAAATGCCCTCTCCGCGATCACCACGCTTGTGGCTGGTAGGCAACTGCGGACGTGCTGCACTGTTTGCTGCGGGACAGCTGCTGCGCTGGTTGCACACCGAACGGGGGCGTGCCCGGCTGCCCAACCGCCAGCCGGGCAGGTTGATTTCCACATCGGCGCGTTTCCCCATCCGGGGACATCAGCTGGGCTATCGCAGCCTGCCGAACACCTACGACGCCTGGAACGTAGCGCAGTACGAGCAATACATCCGCGACCTGCTGGTGTTCGGTGCAAACAGCATCGAGCTCATTCCGGCGTTGAGGCCCGACGAGCCGCGTACATCCATCATGCCCCTATCGCCGTGGGAAATGAACATCCGGCTATCCTCCCTGCTGGACGAATACGACCTCGACGTGTGGGTCTGGCTGCCCAACACCGATACGCCTTCGGGTCAACCGGCGGACATCCCGCAAATGGTGGCGGACAGACGGGGGCTATTTGAATCCATGCCGCGCCTGGACCATGTGTTCGTGCCGGGCGGCGACCCGGGTGATATGCCCCCCGAAGAGGTGTTCCCGCTTTTAGAGAAGATGGCAGAGGAACTGCACCGGGTGCATCCGCGGGCCGGGTTGTGGTTCTCTCCTCAGGGGTTCAGCCGCGAGCGGATGGACGCCTTTTACCGCTTCCTGCGCGAGCAACAGCCGGACTGGCTGACCGGCGTGGTGTACGGTCCCTGGATACGCGACCGGATGGAGCGCGTGCGCGAGATGGTTCCCGCCCGCTACAAACTGCGCCGTTATCCCGACATTACCCATTGCGTGCGCTGTCAGTATCCCGTACCCGAGTGGGATATGGCGTACGCGCTCACGCTCAACCGCGAGCCGATTAACCCCCGCCCGATGGCGCAGGCGCATATCCATAACCTGTTCATGAATCTCGCCGATGGCTGCATCACTTACTCGGAAGGCGTTAATGACGATGTGAACAAGGCAATCTGGTCGGCAAGGCTGTGGGACCCTCGCTGTGTGGTGCGCAATGTGCTGGTAGAGTACGGGCGGGTTTACATCTCCTCCGAGTTTGCGGAAGACATCGCCGAAGGGCTGCTTGCGCTGGAACGCAACTGGCAGGGCGTTCTGCTGGGCAACCCGCGCCCGCGCCTGACGTTGAACCTGTGGAGACATCTCTGGCAGGCGATGGGCAAAGAGGGGCAGGGCAACTGGCGTCTGCAAATGGCATACTTCCGCGCGCTGTACGACGTGTTCGTGCAGGCGCGTCTGGAGGTGGAAAGCAAGCAGGAGCAGGACGCGCTGCGCGTGCTGGAACAGGCGGAGCGGCTTGGAGCCTCGCAGGCGATGACACAGGCGAAGGACATCCTGAGTAAGACCCGCACTACCGCCGAAATCGAGGCGATGCGCCGCGAAATACTGGCACTGGGTGACGCGCTGTGGAAGAGTATCGGCATGCAGATGAGCGTGTCACGCTATCATGCAGACGGGACGGAACGAGGCGCGGTGCTGGACACGATGGACGAGCCGCTGAACAACCGGCTGTGGCTGCTCGGCGAGATGGAGAAAATAGCGCAGCTGCCCGATGAGCAACAGGCACATGCGCTGGTGCAACTTGCACGCTGGACGGAGCCTGGACCGGGTGGCTTTTATGACGATTTGGGTAACCCCGCCGCCGAGCCGCACCTGATACGGGGAGAAGGCTGGGCGAAAGACCCCGGCTTCCTGCGCTCGGCACAGGACGAGTACGGTGCGATGTCACGAGACTACCGCCTGTCGTGGGGCAGTCAGGCGTCCACGCTGTACGGCACGCCGCTGGAGATGCTGTATACCGGTCTGGACCCGAACGCACGTTACCGCCTGCGGGTGGTGTACAACGGGCGGTTCCGCGCGATGATGCGCCTGGTGGCGAACGATTCGGTAGAGATTCACGGCGCGATCGGGGGCACCCAACCGCCGTCCGTGATGGAGTTCCCCATCCCGCCAGAGGCAACACGCAACGGCATGCTGCGCCTGAAATGGGAGCTGATCGAGGGGCGCGGATGCCAGGTGGCGGAGGTGTGGCTCGTCCTGGAGGGGTCGCCTGACTAATACTGCAGCGCGATGCCCGTTACATAGATGCTCCAGTCCTTCTCCGCGCTCTGCTGGTTGGAATCCACCAGCAGCACCGCCTCCCAGCGGAGGGGGTAGTGCACCACGCCGTCGTTCGCACCTCCCCAGAACCCGGGGAAGCCGCCGTCCAGCCGCATGGTTACAAACCGCCACCCTTTCCAGGTGATGGCTCCGTGATCGGGCTGGAAGGTCTGCCCGGTGCTGTCGGTGATTCGGCAGCGCAACATGTTGCCGCTGCCGTCTCCATACACCCACATGCCCACCGCCTTCGGCTTGCCCTCGATGGGTACCAGCGTCTGAGGCAGGTTCACGCAGGCGAATCGCCAGCCCTTGCCGAAGCGATAGTCCAGACGCGCGGCGGTGCGCACGCCCAGCGGGGTGGGTTCTGGAGCTTCAGTGATAGCCACTTCTGCTTTGCCTTCCACCTTGGCATCGCCGTCCACCCATGCCCGCCAGCCTGTTACATCGGAGCGAACTGCCTCGAGCGATACCCACCGTGTCTCTTCCGAACGCGCCAGTATCACACCCTTGTCGTCCACAATCTGCGCCGAGACGCGCACGTCCGCAGGCAACGCTTCCGGCATCTGCACGCTGACGGTTGCTTCGCGCTGTCCTTTGGCGAGGTTCAGCGGTGCGCTACCCTGCAAACTGCCCGCTCGAATCTGCAATGTCGCCCGCAGTGCCTCCTCACCGGCATTCTCGATCACCGCTAACACCTGCCGCCGCACTGGTGGAAGGGTTCGCACATTCAGCACATTCGACACGCACAGCCACACGGTGGCAGTTTGCAATACGTCGCTTTTGTCTGTCACCCAGTCTATCGTGGTGCGCAAGTAGGGGATACCGCGTTCCTCCACCCTCACCGGCAGGTTCACGACACGCCTCTCCCCAGACCGCAATCGAAAACGCGCCTGTGCCAGGGTTTGTTCATTGGCTCGCGCCCGCAGCACCACCGATAGCGTTTTTTCCGTCGGGTTGTGTACCTGAACAGGGATGTTCTGGGTATGCCCTGCACGCACGGTGAGTAACTGTCTCACAGGCGACCACGCCCCTATCAGATTCATCTCCCCGTGCGCGGGCAGAAGCAGATATTGCGGTTCCTGTGTCAGGTCGAGTATAAAGGGCGCACCGCTGACCGCAATGCTTCGCGTTTTTCCCATCAGGTCTACCACCTGAACCGTGCCGCGCGGCAGGTTCAGCGTCACTGGATGCGGGTCTGCGGTAGTCCATGCTGCCAGCGCGAGCTGCTCGCCCTTGCGGAACAGCAACAGATAATCGTCGGGGTTCGGCAGGGCGATGCGCCGCAGGTAGCGATAGCCGTTGAGCGTGCTGGTGAGTGTCTTGGCGGCGATGTATGCGGGCTTGGGGCGCAGGTCGTGATACACCGTACCGAAATGATGCTCCGGCTCTTTGGGGTCTTCGCCGTCGTTCTTCCAGTCGTACCAGATGCTGAGAAACACATCGCCGGTCAGGTTGCTCAGCCACTGGCGCGGCAGGTACCGTGCCTGCTTCTGCATGTCCATAGCCTGCCAGATGTCTGAGTATCCCCATTCTCCAGACAGGATGGGCAGATATTTGCGTGGGCTGTAGCGGTCCAGTAGCAGGCGCAGTCGTCGGTAGTCCTCGTTGGCACTCTCGGGAAGGTGGGGACGATACGGATGCACCGTCACCGCGTCCAGCCGCTGCAACACCCCCAGTTGCCCCAGTCGCTCCAGAAACTCCCACGGAAAGCCAGAGGAGGCAGGCGCGACGATGAATTCGCCGGGCGCAACACGCCGGATGGTGTCTATCACCAAATGCGCCAGTTTCGCGTAATCTTCCACGTTGGGCTTCGGGCGCCAGAAAAAGATGTTTGGCTCGTTCCAGATTTCCCACAGGATGCCCTTGCCCGCGTATCGCTTCACCGCCGCTTCCACGTAGCGGGCAAACGCCGCGCGTCCCGCATCGGTGTGGGGTGCTAGCCCTGCGTCGTACAGCTCGTTGCCGTAGTCGAGGATGAACAGGATGCGGATGCCCCGTGCGGTCATATCGCGCACGAGGATATCGTATTGCGAGAAGTCGTAAACGCCCTTTTGCTTTTCGATCTCGTGCCAGAACAGGTCCATCCGTACAAAGCGGAACCCCCCATCCGCCAGCAGGTTCAGCTCACGCTCGCTCGCCTGCGTGAAATGGATGTTCACCCCGAAGGGCTGAGGTACCACCGGCTCGGGCACACCCTTCGGCGCCGCTGCGGAAAACGCGGTTATCAGTGCCAGCATACCAAACACACACCCCCGGAAACTTCTCATCGTCGCTTACCTCCCCGCGTGAGGATTCTTCGTACGCGGTCTGAGTCCTGCCGCCGACAAAAGGCACGTTATCCACAGTCCCTTGTGCTATCATCGGCTCATGTCCGCAGGGAAGGAAGTGCGGGAGGATTTGTTCAACGTTCATCTGGAAGCGTGACAACGGCAATTCACAGCGAAGGAGAAGAATAAACCATGCGGTATCCGCTAACAACAGACGACTGGCGAAGCCACTTCCAGCCAGATGGCACGCCCAAACCGCTCAATGACCCTGCCGACCCAACCGTCTGGCCGAATCGGTGGAGCAAAGCCAACTCGGATGCGTGGATTGTGCGCAACCACGACCGCATCCGGCAGATGCGACCGCGCGTGCTGCTCATCAACTTCTCGAATCAGGTGGAAGCCGAGAAACCCCTTCGGCTGGCACAACAGCTCATCGCCGCGATGCGCGAAGCCAGCCGCTACCATGGATACAAAGACCCGAACAGTCCACCCTTCCTGCAGTATTCCGTGTGGCGGTTTGTGGACCTGCGCGACCCCGACCGCAAGGAGAAAAACAGCCGCCGTTCACCCATCAAGCCTCACGTGCGCGAGCCGGACATCAACTGCGACTATGGCGGCTTCTTTTCCGAACCGTTTGCCGAATATATCGGCGTGCGTGACCCGAAAAACAAACGACGTTTCCTCCGGCTGGACGAGCTGGTAGACCGGGGCTACGTGCATGAGGTGTGGTTCACCGCCGCTGCCACGGGTGACTTCCGGTGTCTGGAATGCGTGGAACTGAAGCCGGTGTACGATGAACGCTTCCGTCGTATTCCGGGCAAATACGTGCAGGCGGGAAACGGCGGAGACCCCGACCAGAAGTGGACTGGCCGGTCAGTGCGCATCAACTGCATCAACCACGACCGGGGCATCGGTTGCGCGATGGAGAATCTGGGTCATTCGATGGAAGGACTGGCGCACAGCGGGGCGATTCCCTATTTCACCCGCTATTTCCACGAGTATGCGGGTTTTGACCTGGACAAGCGCTATAACCTGCCTTTTAACTCCTTCTACCCGCTGTGGGGGGAGGGCAAAGGTATCCGCTATCCCGACCCGCATACGGCGATAGTTACCGACGGCAAACAGACATGGAAGATCGAGAACTACGTGGCTGCCGGAGGTAACGTGCATTTCCCACCGAACGCCCGTCGCCATTACGACCTGAACAACACCGAACCTGTCATGTCGACCATCGAGGACTGGCGCATCGGCAGCGCGCCCGGAGGCAAGGACATTGCAAAACCATGGACGTGCGAAGTGCTGAAGCGCTATGCCGAACTTGCCCCCGACTGTATGGGCAGATGGCTGGTGTACTGGTGGCAGAACATGCCGGGGCTGAACAACCGCTCGAAGGACGATGATGGCAGGCCGATGAAGAACTGGTGGGTGTTCTGGTTCTATTGATAGTCGGGGCGGGCGCCTTCCGCACCTTCGAGTTCGAGTAGCGCGATCAGGATATCCAGAATACGCTGTGAAGCGCCCTGCTGCTCGCGCACCAGCGCCCGGGCGCGCCGCGCCACTTCCTTTCGCAAAGGTTCATTCTCCAGCAGTTCAGTCACCCGCTGAGCCAGTTCCCCGGCATCCTGTGCGACCCACGCCACACGGGTTTCTTTCGCCAGCGCAGCCACGTCACGGAAGTTGTTCATGTAGGGTCCGTGTACCACCGGCCTGCCGTGCGCCAGCGGTTGAAGCAGGTTCTGTCCCCCCAGCGGCACGAAGCTTCCGCCGATAATTGCCACGTCGCACACCGCGTAAACCTTCCCCAGCTCGCCGAAGGTGTCCAGCACGATTTGTTGCTGGGCGGTATCAGGGGTTCCCTGCGTGCGTCGCCATGGACGAAAACCCTGCTGTTGCAGGAGTTCCACAATCGCCTCCGCTCGTTCCACATGGCGAGGCGCCCACACGATGCAGAGGTTCGGGAAACGCTCACGCAACGTGCGGTAAGCGGTGGCGATAATCATCTCCTCCTCTGGTGCACGGCTGCTGCCAATCACCAGCACCGGCGCGCCTTCGGGAAGACCCAAATCCCGACGTAACGTGTCTGCCTGCACATCCTGCGCTCCGACCGCCGCCTGGTCAAACTTGGTGTTTCCGACCACATGCACGCGGTCCGGAAGCGCGCCGATAGCACAAAACCGCCTGGCGTCTTCTTCGGATTGCACACAGATAGCGTCCAGACAACGCAGCACCTGAGCGAAGAACCAGCGGAACCGCCTGTAGGTGGGCAGGCTTCGGTCGGAGATACGACCGTTCGCAATGAGCGTGCGTACCCCCCGGCGATACGCCATCGTCAGCAGGTTGGGCCAAAGCTCGGTCTCCATCACGATGAGCGCGTCGGGGCGCACCCGTCTCAGGGCACGCCCTACCGCAAAGGGAAGGTCTACCGGCAGGTAGCCCACCGCGTCCACCAGCTTGCCCAGTTGCTGACGCGCAGTGGCGTTGCCGGCAGGGGTGAGGGTGGTTAATAGCAGGTGATGCTGGGGAAGCCGTTCGCGAATCGCTTGCAGAAGCGGCAAAGCTGCCATGACCTCGCCTACGGATACCGCGTGCATCCATATCACCCTGCGTCCCTGCGGCGACGCAGGCAGTCCGCCCAGTCGCTGTCCCCAGCCCTCGCGCGATTTGCCCCTGACGATGATGCGCCACAGCAGGTATATCAGCCACAGCGGGGAGGTGAGGATGAGAAAGATGTTATACACGGCGTTGAACATGGCTCACACTCGCTTTTCCCGAACCATCTTTTCCGCCTGTTCCTCCAGTGCGTTGATGGCGTCCTCCACCTTCTGTCGCAGCTGCTCGAACTGCTGTTCGCTGATGCCCTCGGGCACGTCAATAGGTTCCCCAAAGATGAACACGCCACGCGCGAACGGCAGGGGTATCATATAGCGGTCCCACGTTGGCAACAGTTTGCACGGGTAAGCGGCGACGCCCGCCGGAATAATAGGGCACTTCGCCTTCTGGGCGATAAAAAGCGCACCGGGCTGTACCTGCCGACTGGGTCCGCGAGGGCCGTCGGGCGTGAACGCCAGAATACCCCCCTCTGCGACTCGCCGGGCGGCTTCCAGTGCCGCGCGGATGCCCCCTCGCCCTGTGGAACCCCGAATGATACGGAAGCCGAACCGCCGGAAAATATGGTTCTGAATCTCGCCATCTCGCGAGAGGGAGATAATCGCCCAGAACCCTCTGCCTTTGAACACGTTGGCAGGGATAAGACTGCGCCCGTGCCAGGTCACCAGCACCGCTCCGTTGCCTTCTTTCACCCGCTCCAGAACCTGCTCGAAATTGAGCACCTTCAGGCGCAGGCTCATGCCGATGGCGCGGGCGAGGCTCCAAACGACGAAACCCAGCAGCTTCGGGCGCAACTGCTGCCACCAGCCCGGTCTTTCGCTTCGCTTACTCACCTTGCGCTACCAGCTCCTGTGTGACCTGTTCGCCCATCTGTTTGCGGAACAGTCGGGCATAAACACCTCCTCGCGCCAGCAGCTCCAGATGCGTACCCTGCTCTACAATACGTCCATGCTCCAGCACCAGGATGTGGTCGGCGTTGACCACCGTACTCAGCCGGTGGGCGATAACCAGCGTGGTACGCCCACGCATCAGTTCCTCCAGCGCCTGCTGCACCAGCGCCTCGGAGGCGGTGTCCAGCGAGGAGGTCGCCTCGTCCAGAATCAGGATACGCGGGTTCTTCAAGATAGCGCGGGCGATGGCGATACGTTGCCGCTCTCCGCCAGACAGGCGCACCCCGCGCTCACCGACAAGTGTCTCGTATCCCTTTTCCAACCGCTGGATAAACTCGTGGGCGTGAGCGGCTTTTGCCGCCTCGATGACCTGTTCGTCGGTGGCGTCGGGGTCGGCGTAGGCGATGTTGTCGCGGATGGTGCCTGCGAACAGAAGGGTCTCCTGCGGTACGATACCAATCTGTTTGCGCAGGGAGGCTATCTGCACCGTACGGATGTCTATGCCATCGATGAGCACCCGTCCCGAGGTGGGGTCATAGAAGCGCGGGATGAGGTCGGCGAGGGTGCTCTTACCCGCACCGCTGTGTCCCACCACCGCCACCACGCTGCCCGGCTTCATCTCGAAGGAGACGTTATCCAGCACCAGACGCCCGCCGCGGTGATACGCGAAGCTCACTTCCTCGAAGCGAACATGCCCCACGATAGGCGGCATCGGCGGCGCGCCCGGCAGTTCCTGCACTTCGGGATGAACATCTAGCACCTCGCGATAGACGCGCTCCGCTGCTGCCAGCACCTGCTGGCGGGTCACGTTGATGCTGCCCAGTGTCTGCATGCTCTGAGCCACCAGGTTCAGCGTCAGCAGGAAACTGCCCAGACCGCCGAAGTCCAGCTCGCCCCGCACAATCAGATGCCCGCCGTACCACAGCACGAAGGCGATTCCACCCGCCCCAATGAGTTCAATCAGGGGGCGCAGCGCCGCGCTGGTGCGCACGCCGTCCATCATGGCGCGGTACGACAGGTAGTTACGCTCTTTGAAACGCTGGATTTCCCTCGGCTCGGTGGCAAAGGCTTTGATGGTGCGCACTCCGGCGATGGCTTCCTGCATCACCGCCGTCACGTCTTCCAGCCGCAGCTGTGCCTGCTGACCGATGTAGCGCATACGCCTTCCAATCGCACGGATAATGAGCGCCATCAACGGGACACCCACCAGTGCAATCAGCGACAGCTTCCACGAAATGACGAACAGCCATACCAGACCACCTATCAGCCCGATAGGTGCCGCCACCATATCTTTCAACAGGGTGCCGCCGTTGGAGATGGCGTTGATATCGTTGGTCAGCACCGACATCAGCGCACCGGTGCGGCGATGGGTAAAGTACGACAGCGACAGGCTCTGCAGGTGCTCATACACCCTCTCGCGCAGGCGCATGGTAAAGCGGTTGATAGCCAGCGAGAGGTAGTAGGTCTGCCCATAGGCGAAAACGAACTTAAGGAGGAACGCGCCGATAACGACAAGGCTCACGCGGTTGAGCTGGCTCACATCGTGGTGCAGTTGTGCGGCGTTGACCACATCACGGGTGAGCGCGAAGATGCGCAGGGTAATCATCTGCGCTCCTGCTGCGCATATCAAGCCGAGGATGATGTACTTCAGATGCGGCTTGAGGTCTCGCCACAACCTTCTCTGAAGTTGTTTGTCATCTCGGGTCGGCATGGTTCACTTCCAGACACTTCAGGAGCAGGTGCGCGGCACGGTCGGTCGCACCCGGCTCTCCCAGTACCGATTTTACCTCTTGCAGGGCTTCCCGTTGTAGGCGGTGCCCTTCGGTGCCCGGTAAAAGATTCAACGAGTGAGCAACGATGTTTTGCGGTGTCGCGGCGTGTTGCAGCAGCTCCGGACAAATACCTCGCTGGGCAATCAGGTTGGGCAAGCCGATGAAGGTGAGGTTCAGCGCCCGCTTACGGACATGGTATTCCAGCTCCATCAGGCGCGAAACGCGGTACAGGATAATCATGGGTGTGCCCAGTATCGCCGCCTCCAGCGTGGCCGTGCCCGAACAGCACCACAGCAAGTGGCTGTATGCCATCACGTCGTATGCCATTTCACGGGCGATTCGGCACGGCACGGCGCATCCGGCCAAGGCGTGCTGAACCTCTTCGTCCCGCACCGACGGCGCGAGCGCGAGAACGAACTGCGCTCCGGGCTTGCGTTCGGCGAGCAGTTCTGCCGCCCGGCGCATGATGGGCAGTAACAGGCGCACCTCCTGTCGACGGCTTCCGGGCAGTAGTCCCACACGCAGGCTTTCGGCGTTCAGGTGCAGCTTGTGGCAGAACTGTTCCTCGCTCAGCGAGGGTTTTACCCTGTCCAGCAGTGGATGTCCCACAAAATGCGCGTTTGCTCCTGCCTGCCTCAGCAGCGCGGCGGACCAGGGAAACGGTGTGACGATGCAATCGGTGCAGTGTGGAAGGTCGTTGCGCCTGGGCAGATACCTGCGCCATGAACCGGGCGGAAAGTAATAGAACACCTTGATCCCTCTTGCTTTTGCCCATTTCGCCAGCGGCACATTGAATGCGCCAAAATCCACCAGCACCATCAGGTCGGGCGGCTGCTGTGCCAGCCGACGCTTCAGGTTTTGCTGTGCCAGCCACAGCGCAGGTGCAACGCGCAACGCTTCCACCACCCCTACCGCGCCCCACCGACTGCTATCGTAAAGCAGCTGCACTCCCGCTTTCGCCATGAGTCGCCCGCCGACGCCCCAGAAGTGCGCGTTGGGCAGCCGCTCGCGCACCGTCTGCACCAGTGCGGCGCAACTGGCATCGCCGCTGGCTTCTCCCGCCACACAGAAAATGCTGACCGCTCTTTTCACCGCATACCGCGCGGGTCGTTGGCACGCCCACCAAATCCCTTACGGATACTGCGCAGGAAATCCAGCAGGTAATCGCGTTCGGGGCTGGGTTCCACCTCCTCCTCGATGGCTTCAATCGCCTGCGACATGTTGAGCTTCGAACGGTACAGCAGTTTGTATGCCTGCCTCAGTCCCGCTCGCACCGCAGGGGGAATGCCATGCCTGCGCAGCCCGATGGTGTTCAGGTCCAGCACCTCGGCAGGACGCCCGTCCACCATCATGAAGGGAGGAACGTCCTGCACCACTTTGGACATTCCACCCAGCATGGCCAGCTTTCCGATGCGGGTGTATTGATGTACGCCCACCATACCGCCGAAAACCACGTGGTCCTCGACGATGACGTGCCCGCTAATGCCTGCCTGATTGGCAATGATGATGCCATTACCCAGCTTGCAGTTGTGCCCGATATGCACGTAGCCCATAATCATGTTGTCGTCGCCGATGACAGTGGCTTCCTCTTCACCGGTAGCACGATGGATGGTGACGAACTCGCGGATGATGTTGCGGTCGCCGATGCGCAGGTAGCTGCGCTCTCCCTTGAACTTCGTGTCCTGCGGAGGACCACCCAGAATCGCACTGTGGAAGATGTGACAATATGAACCGATGGTCGTCCACTTCTCCACGACCACGTGTGATTCGAGAATAGTTCCTTCGCCGATATAGACATGTGCGCCAACGATGCTGTAAGGACCTATCTCTACGTCTGAAGCCAGTTCCGCCGTTGGGTGGATGATGGCGGTCGGATGAATCTTGGAATGCGCCATAGTCTGTATGCCCATCACTGATTGTTTCCTTCATCGAAGGTAGAGTTTTCCAGTGTTTGCTGTGCCTGGTTGCCGTTTTTGCGGCGTTCCACCAGCGCGAAAATCATCTCCGCTTCCGCCACCACCTGACCGTTCACGCGCCCGACCACGCGTACTTTGCCCGTGCTGCCGCGAAAACGCAGCACCTCTACCTCGGTGATGAGTGTATCACCCGGCACTACCGGCTTGCGGAAGCGCACTTTGTCGATACCTCCGATATAAGCGAGCTTGTGGCGATGTTCGGGCATGGAGAGCATCAACACGCCACCTACCTGAGCCATCGCTTCCACTACCAGCACACCCGGCATGATGGCCTGACCCGGAAAATGCCCGTTGAAGAACTCTTCATTGATGGTGACGTTTTTCAGCCCCACTGCCCGCTTGCCGGGCTCCAGCTCCAGAATACGGTCCACCAGCAGCAGTGGATAGCGGTGCGGCAGTATTTCGCGAACCGCTTCCACGTCCAGAACGCCATTTGGTCCTATCATCTTTCATTCCCCCTGTATCGTCTGTCTTAATGCAAGTGCAAAGGCGGTGTTGAGGGTATGACTGGGTTTGACCGCTACGAACAACGCCTCCACCTGCGCGCCCACCAGCGCAAGGTCACCGATAATGTCCAGCACCTTGTGTCTGAGCACCTCGTCTGGGAAGCGCAGGGACGTGCTGTAACGGTCGGGGAAAATCACCAGCGCGTTGTCCAGACTCCCCCCACGCGCTTTGCCGCGTGCCAGCAACGGCTGTACCTCTTCCCAGAAGCCGAAGGTGCGGGCAGGCGCTATCTCCTCCAGATAGTTTATCTTATCCAGAGGGAACCACGCTACCTGCGTACCTACCAGCGGATGGTCGTAATGCACCGTCGCAATGAGCAATCGCTCGGCGTGCGGCATTGCCCAGATTCCCCGGTCGCCAGCCATCACCGATACCGGGCGCGTCAGGTGGATGCGTTGTCGCTCTGCGCGCTGTTCGCGCAACCCCACCCGATAGAAACACTCCGCCCAGGGCTTTGCACTGCCGTCCAAAACCGGTATTTCCTCTCCGTCCACATCGATGTATGCGTTGTCTATCCCCACACCTGCCATCGCAGAGAGCAGATGCTCCACCGTCATCACGCGCGCACCGTCCACACCCAGAGTGGTGCACCTGTCTGTAGACACCACGTACTCCGCCAGCGCGGGGATCTGTTGTCCGCTCACGTGAAAAACGATGCCCACGTTCTCGTCTGCAGGTCGCACCGTTACCCGGCACGGCTTGCCTGTGTGCACGCCAATCCCTTCCACACACACCGGTTCCTGCAGCGTGCACTGCCTATTCATTTCTGTCCTCCGACGACGAACCCAGCTGTCGCTCCAGCTCCCTGACCCTTTCGAACAGCTCGGGTAACCGGCTGGCGTATGCCATCAGGCGCAGTTGTTTCGCGTGTTCGCGGGCGGGGCTGCCAAAATAACGCTGACCACCGGGCAGGTTGCCTGCGACGCCAGACTGCGCCGCCACGATAGCTCCGTCACCAATACTCACGTGGTCCGTAACGCCTACCTGCCCCGCCAGCACCACGTACCGCCCCAGCTGCGAACTGCCCGCGATGCCCACCTGCGCTACTAAAAGGCAATTCTCTCCAACCTGCACATTGTGCGCGATATGAACCAAATTGTCGATCTTCGTGCCCGAGCCAATGCGGGTCACGCCTGTTTTCGCGCGGTCAATACACACGTTCGCGCCGATCTCCACGTCGTCACCAACCTCCACCGTGCCGATGTGCGGTACCTTGTGGTGTACGCCATCCACCGTGACGTAACCAAAACCGTCTGCGCCGATAACGGCGCCCGAATGCACGATTACCCGATTGCCCAGTTTGACACCGTGCATCAGCGTCACATTCGGATACAGTATACACTGCTCTCCTATCTGCACGTCCCGCCCGATGTAGCACAGCGGATACAGCACGCTACCCTGACCAATGCGCGCCCCCGCCTCGATCACGCACCCTGCGCCGATGGCTACATCCTCGGCGAGGTCGGCGTCGGGAGAGATGACGGCGTTCAGGTCGATACCTTGCGGATGCTGCGGCTCGGGAGCGAAGATGCGGAGCGCCTCCAGAAACGCCTGCCGGGGCGATGCAACGCGCAGAAGGGGCTTACCGATGGAAGGCGCGTCCTGCCATACGATGACCGCCGAAGCCGGGCAGTGTTCCGCCAGTCGCAGATAGCGGGGCGACTCCGCAAACACCACATCCCCCTCCTGTGCGAACTCGATGGAGGAAATTCCGGTGATGAGCGTGTTTGCATCACCCTCCACCTGTGCGTTCAGACGCTGTGCCAGTGCTTGCACTGTTAGCTTCATGGGAAGTTACCTGCCATCTCCTGAGCGATTTGCGCTGTCACATCCGGTATCCCCGGTTGCGCCTGCCAGACAGGTTTCCAGCGATGTCGGCGGCATATCGCCTCCACCCTCCGTTTGACATCCCGTTCTATCAGCAAGCAGACGTCCTCGCGGGTGAACACTGGTGCGGAAGGGGGCAATATGGCACGAGATTGCCCGACCGGCGTGTTCAGGGTGGTTTGCGGGAAAACGACCGGCTTTGCGGTATCGGCAAAAGCACGTATCTGCACACTGGCGCGCAGTTGCTCCGCCTGTAAGCGTTTTGCGCTCCTCTGCCGCAGTTCCTCCCGTTTGCGCTCGTACTCCCGCTCAATGGCTTCTTCGCGCTCACGGATGCGCCGGGCAGTCTCTTCCTCGATGGTTGCCAGCCTGCGCTGAAGCGACTCTGAAAGGTGCAGCTGCTGCGCTTCCACCTCTTGCAGACGAGATGCCAGCGCATCGCGCTGATCGGGGCGGATGCGAACCAGCCGCTGCAACACCAGCCGCCTGATTTCGGCGTCCGCCTGCGGCAGATGGTGTTGACGCAGTGCCTCGGATATCTGCTGTTCCGCCTGCAGCAGCAGTTGCTGGCGTGCCAGTTCTACCTCCGTGTGTTGCTCCGCTTCCAGCTGTGCCAGCTCCTCCTGAAGCAGACGCGCCTCCATCTGTCGCAGGCGAGCATCCAGTGCCTGTTGCTGCTGGGCAGAGGTCTGTGCAATGCGCTGACGCCTGCGCTCCGATTCCGGCGTCTGCAAAGGGTGCAACGTTGTCTCCGGCAATGAAAAGTGCGCTGGAAACCTCTGGACCGTCATCGCATGGGATGGCTGGAAGTTCCGCCCAATTTGTTGTGATTCCCAGAGAGGATGGTATATGCACAGGGCTTGCCACTGAATGTAAACCATCTTTTGTGGTGGAATTCTGGCACAACCGCCCAGGCAGACTCCAGCCACCAGTGCTAACACGAGCACGATAGCCAGCCGGTTATTTCCTGTTAAGTCGCCTGATGACATCGGTGGTGATGTCGTTGGAAGCATAGAGCACCTGTGTGCTGTCGAAGACGACCACCAGTTTCTTCTCCTGGGCAACCGCCGCCACCGCTTTGCGGATATCCTGCAGCATCTGGTTAATCATCTCATCGCGCCGCGCGTTGAGCTGCTGCTCAAACTGGTCCTGCAGCTGCATCAACGCCTCTCGGTTGCGGTTTTCGATAGCGGTGAGCTGATTGATGCGCTGCGTATCCTGTTCGGTAGGCGGGTTCTTCTGGCGCAACTGCGAGAGCTCCTCATTCAGCTGCCGCGATTTCTGCTCTATCTGCTGCATACGCTGTTTCTGCTGCTCTGTCGGGTTGGTGATGCTTGCCAGATTCTCGTATTCGCTGAGTTCGGCTTCTTCCAGCAAGAGATTGTTGGCACGCCATTGCAGTTTGGCGCGCATCTGGTCTCGCATCTGCTGCAGCTGCGCTTCGAGCGCTTTACGCTGGTCGTATTCGTCAACCACGCGCTTCAGGTCTACCATCCCAAACGCCCCGGTACCCTGCGCCCACGCGCCTGTACTCAGGATGGCGATACCTGCGATGGCTATCAGCAGGCTGAAGGTTCGTTTCATCAGATGTTCCTCCTCTTGTTCTCCTCGGATGATGCCTCAGAATATATTGCCGATGCTAAAGTGGGTGCGTGCGCCTTCGCTGCCGAAGCCGTAGTCCAGGCGCAACGGACCGATAGGCGTGCGCACGCGGATACCGATACCAGCACCCACCTGCGGCTTGAAGCTGGAATGCTGAGTAAAGTCGTTAATCGTGCCGTAGCGTCCGCCCCAGGCATGGCCCGCATCCACGAAAACCACACCTACCAGGTTCTGCGCCAGCGGGGCACGATACTCTACGCTCAACAGCGCCACATTGTCACCCCAGAAGCGGTCTTCCGGATAACCGCGCAGAGTCTCGGCGCCTCCCAGGAAGAACTGCTCGAAGAAGGGCAGTTTGCCGAACGCCCTGCCGGCGTACAGTCGCACCGCGAAAACGTGTCGCTTATCGGCAAGGGCGCGCCGGCGTCCTTGCGGCGAGAAGTAGCGCCTCAGGTCTATCGAAACCTTGTTGAAGTTCGCCTTGCCCACAAACCCGCCCGAGATAGCGGTACCGATGTCCTTCAGGTCTGCCAGGGCGGTCTCAATGGCAAACGAGTCGAAGCCGCCTGAAGCGGGGTCGAAGTCCACATCGCGCGTGTTGTGCGTCAGGCGCAACGACAGTGCGCTGACGGTGCCATCTTGCTTGATGAACACCTCGCTGGGCAACACGGCGGGGTTGTTGGTGCGCACCGACTCGGTGCGCAAGCCGATGAAAGCGCGCGTGGTCTCCGACAGCGGGCGGCTCAAGGTCAGGATACCGCCTTTGCGCCGCTCGTCGTAGCGGTCTTCATCCCCGATGGTGCCGGGGTCAGAAGTAAACAGCCCCCGACTGAACCGGTAGAGGGTTTTATCGAAGACGCTGATGGACAACGAGGTATTGCGGCTGTCCAGCCAGGGCTCGGCGAAGTTTATCTCGTAGTTGTTGGCGTTGGCGGGTCCTCCGCGCTCGAGACGTACGCTCACCGTTTGCCCGACGCCGCGGAAGTTCGTTTCGTACATCTCGAGGAAGCCCACCAGCTGCTGGCGGTTGTTATAGGCGGCACCGATGGAAAACAAACCGGTGCGCCGTTCCACGACGTTGATCGTGACGATGACCTTACTCAGGTCGGAGCCGATTTCCGCTTTGTAGCTGATGTCCTCGAACAGCTCGGTGTTGTATACCCTCTGCAGGTCCTTCTGGATTTGCTCGAGGTTATACAGCGCACCCGGACGGGTATAGCGCATTTCGCGAAGCACCACCCGCTCGCGCGTCTTGCGCAGCCCGGTGACCTTCACCGCCTCGACGGTGACCTCTTTCAGAGGCAGATTCAGAATGGTGGGGTCATCTCGGTCGGGACCGACAGTGTCGGGGTCCACGTTCACCAGATACCCCTTCTGCATGTAGAGCCGGGTAATCGCCTCGATATCGGCGGCGAGGTCGTTGTGGTTGAGCAGTCTGCCCGGCTGAGTGCGCATCAGCTGGAGTATCTGGTCGGTGGGGAAGACGGTATTGCCGGTAATGCGTATCTGGCTGATGCGCGGATATTCCTGAACTTCATAAATGATGCGAATGCCCTGCGGGGTGGTTTCCGTGCGGGGAATCACATCGCTGAAAAAGCCCATATCACGCAGCGCCGCACGGTCCTTACTGAGCAACGACTGGTCGAAATCCATGCCCGGCTTGGCGGAGATTTTCGCCAGTATGGCTTCCTGCGGCACGTTGACATTACCACGAACGACTATTTCGGCGATGCGCTGAGCATGGACAGCACTGGCAATCGCCCATATCATGATACAGAAAGTGAGTCGCAGTGCTTTCATGGTCGAACCGATGCTTCCTCCTTCGGCAAAGCCCTATCCTCTGTAGTAAGGCTCCAGTTTCCTGCGCAAAAGCGCTCTTGCACGCGAGATGCGTGTTTTCACGGTGTCCAGCGGTAAGCCGGTCACCTCCGCAATCTGCTCGTAACTCATCCCCTCCAGGTCGCGCAACACAGCGAACGCACGGTAACGTGGCGGCAGCGAATGCACCGCCTGCTGAACCCGCTGGATGAGTTCCTCTTTTTCCAGCATCTGTAAAGCCGATGGCGACGGGTCTGGCAACTGCGTGAACAGGCTTTCACCATCCGCCTCCACCGGTTCATCCAGCGAGCGGCTTACAAACTCCTGCTCGCGTCGGAGCCTTCGCAGGTACGAGCGGTACTCATTAATGGCGATCCGGTACAGCCACGTGTAAACACTCGCCTCACCGCGAAATCGCCCGAACGCCTCGTACGCTTTCACGAACGTATCCTGCGTTAAATCCGCCGCAAGATGCGTATCTGTCACCATATGACAGAACAGATTATAGATACGAGCATAATACGCATCCACAACCTCTGTGAAGCGGCGACGGCGCTCATCTTTGTGATCATCCAATGTCATGGCTCTCTCGCGGAAATGCCTCTCACATTGCGCCGCCCTCGTTGCTGTAGTCTTTCACTTTAGAAGCGGAAACTTCCTTCTACCCCCCACAGCCTCTGCTGCTTCTCATCTACCGAAAAGCTCAGCAGAAGACGGCGCGATAACCGTGTCCATTCCGGCAATTCGTATAATATCTTCACGAGATAACGGTCTTGCTGCGTGGAAACCGTTCGCCAGTAACTCAGACTGAAACCATCCCACAAGCGTTTCACTAAAGTCACGGTCACCGGCTGATACCTGTCGTACTCGATACGGAACTCGCGAAGTTGAAGGGCCTCCTCGATGCCGCGCTCCAGCGGCGAGAATATCTGCGGGACGTAAGCGGAGGTGAAGAGGTTCACGACCTCGCGCTGCAACACCTGCTCCACATTGCGCCCGGTCAGCAGCTCTTCGAGGGTACCCACGCCCAGCGCACGCGCAATCTGCTGGGTAGACAGCTCCGGCGGGTCGGAACGAAACTCGGTTCGCGGTCCTTCCGGCGAGGTAATTGCCCCGCTCACGAGCACCGTTATCTCGTAGCGACGCATCCCTCCCGCCGGCGAAGCCATACTGAGGCTGGTCTTTGCCTGCACGTCCACGCCTACCCGAAACGGGTTATCGCCCGGAACGGGATAATCCAGCACAATACTGCCGCCGCGCTCCAGGCGGAAGCGGGCAGTGGGGAAGTAGGCATATCCGCGCTCCAGACCCAGTTGCCCATGAACCACCGGCTGCTGTAGCGTGCCACCCAGTACAATGTCGCCGGACGCCTGCGCGGACAGTCGGGGACTGTTTAACCACATCGCCTCGCCGACGCGCAGCACCACGTTGTTGAAGCGGGGATTCACGGGCAAAGGACGTGTTTCCGCTTTCTGCTCGGGAAAGCTGGCTGGCAGGGTGAACACTCCCCCACTGGCAGTCATCATGCCTTCTACTTGCGGGCTTTCCGCACTGCCTGTTACTCTCAGGTCGCCGTCCAGAAAAGTGCGTATCTGCTCCCCGTACTGCCCGGACAGGTTGCGTTCCTCCAGCCAGAACCTCTCGAAACGCACGCGGGCGTCAATGGACTCGCCCCCCTGCGCGCCGAATCTTATCGCACCGGAACCGACGATACGCCCGCCGCGTGGGCTATCGCCCACAGCCGTCAAATCCGCTACCCGAACCGTCTCGTTCTCCAGTTGAACCAGCGCACGTACGTCTCGCAATCCTGTTGCCAGTGTTCCCGCGCGCAACGAATCCGCACTCAACTGCATCTCACCGGAGAGCCTTGGCGCGGCTCTCGTGCCAGCCAGATTCGCCCTGAGCGACCACTGCCCTGTTGCTTGGGTCACCTTCACCGAGGGGAAGTAAGCCAGCAACGCGCTCAACGGCTGAGGAGCTGCCTCCACGTGGAGGTCTACCGGTTCATTGTCGGGTATTTCCATGGGTTTCCAGTGGAAGGGCAGGCTACCCCAGATGCGCAGCTGTCCATCGGGCTGTGCCAGCACGACTTCCGATATGTCTATCTTTCCTTCAGAAAGCTGAACTTTACCTGTTAACACACGCTGGGCGCGCACCGCCCCAAACTGGGGCTCCCTGAGGGCGAGCGTCAGCACCAGGTTGGGGGAGTCGCTCCTGCCAGCTGCCTCGAGAGCTGCCATCTCCAGCTTACCCCGTATCTCGGTCGCCTGCGGTATCCAACGCTGGAACCAGGCAAGGTCTACATTGTAAGCCTCTGCGCTGAGATTCAGGCTGCCGTCGGAACGGTAGATGCCCGATGCGGTCACGCGGTGCTCGCCGTTTGCCAGCACACCGTTTTGCAGGTACCACGAGCCGTCGGCTTCACGGCGCAGGTTTGCCTGCAGCGTGCCCAGCGCACGCCCATCTATCTCGATATCCGCCATCCGTACCGAGGCTTCCGCGTTCAGGCTTTCGCCCTCTCCCCACAAACGGAAGGGCACCTTGGCTGTGCCGGTGATGCGCCCCAGCTCCCGCAGCACCTCGCCCACACGAGATGCTTTCTGGTGCAGCCACACGCTATCCAACGCCCGCTGGCTCAGCTGCTCCAGCGAGGAGATAGACAGTGTTCCCTCGGCGTCTACCGCGCGCGGGGATTGGGCAAAGCGAAGATAACGGAGCGTGACCTCCGCCTCCGGGCTGACGAGGTTCACATTGCGGACGCTCAGCCCCTCCTTGCTCCACTCCACCTCAGCGTTGCCGCTGTTCAACCTCAGCGCATCCCATGTGGCGTCTGTGGTCAACAGTTCGGCACGAAACTGAGGCTCGCGCTCTGTGCCGGAGAGGACACCTCGCATCGATACCTGTCCGCCAATATCTTGAGGCGCATCTTCGGGCAACAGCGGACGCACCTGAGCCAGAGGCAGACGGTCTCCCTCCACGCGGAACGATAGCCTGCCTTCGCTATCCCGCTCTCCCTCGCCTTTCAAAACGCCGTCACCCAGCCGGGCTGAGACAGTATCCACCTTCAGCACACCGTCTTCGTAGCGAAGGGAGCCTTTGAAGTCGGTCAGGCTCCAGTGCTGAACCTGCACGGCAGGCGCACTCCATGTGATGTCGGCGTAGGGGGAGCGCAGGCTGCCTGCGACGTGAAAGAACACCCTGCCGATAGCCTGAACGGGCGGAAGGCTTTCGCTCTCCGCTGGTTCACGCAAAGCCTGCAGCACCTGCTCGGCATCCACGTTGTTCGCCACACCGTCTACGATTATCCGCGCTTTTTCGGTATCCAGCGGCTGTTGCAGTTCTGCCTGCCAGCTCACTTCCATCGGTGGGCGGCGCAGGATGCCACCCTCCACGCGCACTCGCTGTGGAGACGCCTCCACTCGCGCGACAAGATAGTCCACGTCCCAGCGACGCCACTGCAGCTCCGTGGCTTCGACGACACCCCGAAAAGTCGGCTCGCGGAACGTGCCCCCCAGTTCGCCCCGTGCATAAACCCATGCGGAGGGAACATCGCCTTCGTGTTCCAGCCTGGGGGCGAGACGTTCTACCCACGGCGCCAGCAGCAGTTCATCGGCACGCACACGCAGAGCCAGCCTTTTTCCAACGAGGTCTACCTGTCCCGACACATACGCCGACCCCGTCCAGTCTTCCAGCACCGCGCCGTCGATGTGTAACGTTCCGGGCATCCAGCGCAGTCTTGCCTGCACCTGCTCACACCGCCAGAGTTTGCCTGCCAGTCGTTCGCCCCACAGGTTCGCCACGATGCGCGGCTTCTGCACGCTGCCGTGAGCCAGCCCCTCGCCACGTACCACACCTCGCACGTCCTCCGGCAGAAACGGATGCAGACGGGAGAGGTTGATGCCATCCGCCCGCCATCGCGCGGCAAAGTTCCACCCGTTCTGTTTCCACAAAAACGCCTGTCCCCGAACGTCGCCTCCCGCAGCGCGCAAAGCGACCTCCGGCAGCAGCACGTATTTTGGATTCAGCATAACTTTTGCGCTCCATTTTTGCACATTTATCTTCTGAACGCTGGCTCTTTCGGTGCGCACACTGCCCTGGATGTGCGGTTGTGACGGCGTTCCCTGTACGGTCAGGCTGGCGTTTACCGGCGCCTTCAGTACCACCTGCGGCGCATAACGGCGCAACCAGGGTTGCAGCTCGCGCGGCGGTATCTGGCGGGCATCGATGGACAGGTGCATGGTGGGCTCAGGCTGCCACTGTATCGTTCCGGAGGCAAGCACCTGACCCGTGCCTGCGCTCGCGCTGGCACGCCATGTGGCTACACCCGTGCGGACATCGCCCGAGCCGTGGATATTGGCAAGGGAAAGAGTGCCCTGCGGCAGCCGCCACCGTGCCTGTGTTGCCTTCACCGTAGTGGTGGCGCTGTAGTGGATGCGCTTCTGCGCATCGGTATACACCCACACCCTACCTGTCACGCGGGCGTCACCCGGTTCGACTGCGGGCAGGCGCACATAACGCATCAGCGACGACACGGGCACATCGGAGGCGTCCACGCGCAGGCGCAACTGCCTGTCTACCACCCAGCCATCCACTCGCGCCTGAAAGCTGGGGATTGCCTCGCCGTGTGTGAAGTGAAAAGCGGTGACACCGACATCGGAGCGTATCTGCCCGTTCACCTGCCGCAAGGCAGCCTGCACCAGGGGGCGCGCTTTGCGGTCCTCAAAATAGAGCGTGGCATCGGTGATGCGCACCCTCCAGAAAACATCCGCAGGAGGACGGCGGCGCCTGGGTATGAGAGGAGAGAAGTTCCAGCGCCCATCGGGCAGGCGCACCACACGTGCGATGGGATGGGTGACCTCAATCTGGGGCTGACGCGAGAACAGCTGGCTAACGGATACCTCGCGCGCCGCGACCAGAGGTTTCTGCGGAGAAAAAGGGTCACCCAGAAAGACATTCCGCGCGATGACCCTGACCCGAGGAAGGTCGGTTACGATTTCCCCGACCAGAATGGGTATCCGCCACTGCTCCTGCGCCCAGTTGATGCCCGCCTCTATCGCCTGTTGCTGGAAGCCCGGCGCCGCCTGCCAGAGGTAAAAGGCACAAACAGAACATATCCATACCAGCGGCGCGACCACCACCAGCCAGGCGATATAGCGGCAGGAACGAGGGCAGGTCAACGCACTTCCACACTCCCCTGCGCAGCATCTATCTGCGCCAGACGCTCTGCCATCACCTTGCGGGAGAACGCCTCGGCATTGTATGAACTGCGCACGAAAGGCGCGGAGGCAACGAACAGAAAGCCCATCTCCTCGCCGATGCGCCGGTACTCGGCGAATACGCTGGGATGCACGTACTCCACCACCGGCAGGTGCTTCATCGTGGGGCGCAGATATTGACCGATGGTCAGGCAATCCACCCCGGCGTCGCGCAGGTCGCGCATGGTCTGTATCACTTCCTCTCTCGTCTCACCAAGACCTACCATCAGCCCCGACTTGGTGTAGATTCCGGGCTTCGTGCGCTTGACGTAGTACAGCAGGTCTATGGAGCGCCAGTACTTCGCCTGCGGACGCACCACGTGCTGCAGACGCTCTACCGTCTCCACGTTGTGGTTGTAGATGTCCGGTTCGGCGTCGGCAACCGTTTTGATGCACCAGCGGATGCCCTTGAAGTCTGGCGTCAGCACCTCGACGATGGCACCTGGTATCTCCTGGCGCACCGCGCGGATGGTGGCGGCGAACTGTTCCGCACCGCCGTCCTGCAGGTCGTCGCGCGCCACGGAGGTGATGACCACGTGCTTCAATCCCAGATGTTTTGCCGCGAGCGCGACGCGCCGGGGCTCCAGCGGGTCAACCATCTCGCCGCGCCCCGTTTTTATAGCGCAGAAACCGCAAGCGCGCGTGCATACATCGCCCAGTATCATGAAGGTAGCGGTGCGCTTGCTCCAGCATTCGGTGAGGTTGGGACAGCGCGCGCTTTCGCACACCGTGTGCAGCTGCAGCCCTTTGACGAGACTGTTCACTTCCTGTATTTGCCCGGGGCGAGGGGCGCGTATGGTTAACCACTCGGGTAGTTTTCGATTCATGTTGTGTTCCTTTGCTCCGGGAAGTGTGCCAGTAGAATTATATCATTCTGGGGCAGGGTGTGTAAAGGAGGAGCAGGGGACTCTCACCGCAGAGGACGCGAAGGGGACAGAGAGAGGCAGCACGTTCCCTTTGTCCTCTGCGGCAAGGGAATTATTCTTTAAGCAGCTTGCTGGAGGAACTGCTGTTCGATATAGCCCTTGACTCGCTGCCACTCTGCAAAGAGAGACCGCACTGCGCCAGAGGCATCACCCGTGCGCTGTTCCTTACCCGCCTGCTCTACGGCGAAGGCAATCTCGGCGAAGGCGCGTGCACCCACCGACCTTGCGCTGCCCTTAATGGTATGTGCGGCGCGTGCCAGAGCTTCGCTATCACCTGCGTTCAAAGCCTGTTCCACCTGGCTGAGCAGAGGAGGAATAGTGCGCAGGAACTCCTGCAGGAGCTCTGTCGTAAACTCCTCGTCCCCGCCGGTCATCTCGTTGAGAAAGGCGTGGTCTATCGGCGGCAACTCCGCCGCCTCTCCAGACAAATCGGAAACCTTCCATTTCTCAAGCATCCCTTGCAAAACCTCCAACTTGACTGGTTTACTCAAGTAGTCGTCCATACCCGACGTGAGGCATCGTTCCACGTCTTCCTTCATGGCGCTGTTTCTCCGTTTAGGCTATCTTTCGAATTATCGGCAAAGCGGCACCGTACCGCAAGGGTATTCGAAGTCCATCACCCCTCGCCCACAGCGTGGGAGAGGGGCACGGGGTGAGGGCTACTCTTCACCCACCAGACCGAAGTTCTTGACCAGCACACCAAAGTCGAAGAGGCTGACTTCCTCATCGCCGTCGAGGTCCGCATTGGGGTTCCAGTTGCCGTCGCCTGGCATGGAGCCAAACGCTGCCACCAGCTCCCCGAAGTCGAACAGCGTGACCTCGTTGTCCCCGTCGACGTCGCCGTTGGTCAGCGAGACGTCCACTCCGGTCACCTCGGCATCCTCGACGGTAACGCCCGGCACCACTACCCTCAGCCAGTGACTGGCTTTGAAGGCGAGGTCGTACGTGCCCGGTAGCACGGCGGGGATGGAGTAGTTGCCGCTCGCGTCGAGGTTCACCGTTGCCGTGCGCACCACGTTGCCGTTCTGGCGCAGCTCCACCGTGACAGGCACCTGGGTCACGTCCCCGCCGAAGTCGCGCAGTTCGATGTTACCGGAAATCGGCCACACCGCCACCTGCTCGAAATCATCGAGGTAAATCAGATAAGGGCCTTGGGCACCTGCCTCCACCGGCGAGAAGGAGATGTTCTCCAGAGTACCGCGAGGCACGTCCAGCACACCGTTCGCTGTGCCACCCGCAAAGGGCAGCACCGGTTCCACGGGAATGTTAAATACCACCTCCACCCACCGGTCTTTGGCGGTAATCAGCTTGCCAATGGGGCGCACATTGCCTGGGTCTAAGCTCGTGGCGCCAATCCACTCGATGCCGCCACTGATGCCACCGTTTCCACCGATAGGCACGGTGGTATTGGTCTCGCGCACACCCAGCGTGACGTACACGTCCGGGGTTCCGCTCGCCACGTAAATCTTGAAGCGGAGCGCGTGCGCGAAATCGAGCGCAGGGTTCGGCAGGTTGGCGGTGTTGAAGGTGGTCAATCGCAACCACGCGGCTGGTCGGTCTGCGACGAACTGCCAGTTCACCCGCAGCGATTTGGTGCCGCTGTACGCCCGGTCGGTCACCACTTGCGTGGTGTTGACTGAACCGTCAATAAAGCTGCCAGTGGAACCCGAGAAGCTGGGCTGGCGGAACATCACCGAACCGTTTGAGGACGGTGCGGGGAACGCCTCGAAATCGGTGATGGGGAACGTCTGCGCAGCGACTGATGCTGAAAGTAGCCCAAGTAGCAGAGGTACTCCCAGCCCTTTGACGAGTCTCATACCTTCCTTCCTCCTCTCGCAGGCTTTGTGAAATAGATAACCGTTCATATTGTAGCACCGGCGCACAAGAAAAGCAATACCGAATGAGACCTGCACGTTTACAGTACGGTTGTCGACCTGCGCAAACCCCTCAGAGTGCGGCTACATTTCCGGCAGGATTGCGCCTTTCGCGCGGTGAACCTGTCCCGTGCAGGGAGGGAGAGACACCGATGAAGCGTCTGGAAGGTAAAACCGCTGTCGTGACCGGAGCCGCACAGGGACTGGGCGAGGCTATCGCCGTTCGCCTCGCCCGCGAGGGATGCACCGGCGTGACTCTGGCGGACCTGCAGGTGGAGAAAGCGCAGGGCGTCGCACAGCATATCGAGTCCGAGTTCCCCTGGTGCAAAACGCTGGTGGTGAAATGCGACGTGACCAGCGAAGCCGATGTGACCGAGATGGTGCAGCGCCATGTGCAGGCGTTCGGCAAGCTGGACATCATGGTCGCCAACGCGGGCATCCTGATTGCGCACGACATCACCGAGTTTCCTGCCGAGCAGTGGAAAAAGGTGGTGGACGTGAACCTGTACGGTTACTTCCTGTGCGCACGCGAGGCGGCGAAGGTGATGGTGCAGCAGAAGAGCGGCGTCATCATCCAGATCAACTCCAAGTCGGGCAAGAAGGGTTCGTTCCGCAATAGCGCGTATGCGGCCAGCAAGTTCGGGGGCATCGGCTTGACGCAGAGCATTGCGCTGGACCTTGCGCCTTACGGCGTGCGGGTCAACGCCATCTGCCCGGGCAACCTCCTGGATTCTCCCCTGTGGCGCGATAGCCTGTATGAGCAGTACGCCCGCAAGTGGGGGTTGACGGTGGAGCAGGTGCGGCGCAAGTACGAGGACCAGGTTCCTCTGGGACGCGGCTGCACTTACGATGACGTGACGAACCTGCTGGTGTTCCTCGCCTCGGATGAGGCGAGTTACATCACCGGCGAGGCATACAGCGTCACTGGCGGGCAGCTGTAAGAGACAGGATGCTGCGGAGGGTCGCGCTTCATCGCGACCCTCCGGATCGCCTCCCCTCCGTTACTATTGCGGCGTTGCTTCCTCGCCGGGAACGACGACCTCGCAACCGTTTTCCCGCAAATTGTCTGCCACGAGGTTCAGAAAGGCGGCATACACCTGCACTTTGCTCAGCAACAGGTCTACGTCCTCGTTCTGCCAGAACTCACCGTCATCCTGCACGCACAGCCGCAGAAACGGAAAGCGTTTTTTCACCAGCCGGAACAGCCACACATGGCGCAGGTGACACTGCACGAAGTGCGCCTCGGACACGCTATACGCTCCGTGCTCGTTCGGGTCTGCAAAAGCGGACCACGTGTGGGCATACGACGGCTCGATGAGCGCAGCCTCTCGAGGGTAGCGGGCAAAGGCGAAGTAGACCGGACCGCATCCCCTGCCGCACGTCGCATAAAAGCCGATGAGGCGGTTGGGATATACCTCGTAACCTTCGGGAAGTAGCGGACTCTCCTACCGCGCCCCTGTTGCCCGCAGGATGCATCTGTCCGCAATCTCCGCAATCTGGCGTATTCGCTCGTCCACGACGTCTAGCCTCGATGCACTGGCACGCCCGGGCTCCGACTCTTCCAGTTCAGCGACCGCATAGACCAGCTCCATCGCGTCACGGACGGCGTGGGCGTCCACGTCGAAGCCACCTCAAAGCCCAGCCACTGCGCTAGCTCGTGACCGTAATCGGCCACGCACCGGGCGGTTTCGGGGCGGAAGTGACCGGGCAGGGACATATTGGCTGCGAATTCGAAGGGCATCGTTTCGGACCTCCTTTGATGATTGTCAAGGTGCCACCGCGCAGAGGCACAAAAAGACCCCCCTGCGGTGTGCCATTTGCGCCGCGGTTGGGCGTCATTCGAGGTCCGTCACGACTGTTGGATAGGCTTCTCCCTCCGAATCGGTGTGATGGTGAGCCTACAGGCTCTCGCTGAGCCTATAAATTGTCATCCTGTAAATTGTCATTCTGAGCGAAGCGAAGAATCTCTGAAATGCCTCGCCCTGAAGAAGCACCTGATATAGACGACGGGACTTGCCAAAAGGTTTCAATTACCCCAAAACCAAAGCCGCCGGAGGCTTCTCCGGCGGCAACTGCGTTGTCGGGGTCACGTTCCCGCTAGCGTTTGCGCCAGCGTGCCGCCAGCGGCGCAGCCAGCCCCATGCCGAACAGAATCAACGTCGCCGGCTCGGGGATGACGCCCAGCTTGGCGGACTGCCCTCCCGGAGTTCCCTGCACGTGCAACAGGGCATAGTCTCGTTTCGTCGGGTCACCCAAAGGGTGGGAGAGGGCTTTGAAGTGCCCTGGCGTCAGCCCAGTTCCCGTGAGCTTCCACTCAAGAGACTCCCCGCCGATGAGTCGGTCCGGCGGCGGAGCGGTATCAAACTCAATTTTGACGTCGTAGCGGCTACCTGCGTCGGTAACATTGTTCGAGCCACTGGTGACACCGGTGATACTGCCGCCACCCGACACAGACGACGGTACCAGACTTACCGATACGAACGGCTCCACGTTCAGCAGCAGATAGTCTGCGAACGGGGTTTTGCCATCGGGCGAATTCCACAACAGTTTGAGAGTGAGCTTCACCACGTCTGTACTGTCGTGCTCGATTTTGAGATTCGCCTACGGCGCGGGGTCGCTGGGTGGAGTGCCGCTAATCACGCGGATGAAGTTGAACTCCACCGGTTGGATTACCGCTGCATGGGATGGCCGTGCGCTGAACACGAATGTCGCGGTCAGGAGGCATAGCGCCCCCAGCAGGACAAAGCGTCTTGCAAACATCACATTGCGCCTCCTTTTGTCATGGGGTATCACGCGCTGCCGAAGCTGAACACCGCTGCACAAAGCTCCTGATGTCAATCGCACCGCGCCTTCAATAATTATAGACGCAAAATACGTGCCGTACACGCGGTTTTTGGGGGATTCGGCGAAAAATTTTCGAATATTTTTCCGGACGCGCCGGATAGAGTGTCTGATAAACCGCCCCGGCGCTTGCCTCAGCGGCTGCCGAGATATTCTTCCCGTCACCCTGAACGGATAACGAAGCATCCCCGCTGGCTACAGAAGGTGTTTGCAGATTCTTTGCCAGCGCTCAGAACGACAGTGCCCGCATCACCAGCCCGCTGAGCAACTTGGGGTAAAAGTAGGTGGACTTGGGGGGCATCTTCTCGCCTGCCAGCGCCACCTCGCGCACCTCCTGAACGTGGGGCGGGTTCAGCAGGAAAGCCACCGCCGCCTCGCCCTGCAGCACCCACTGGATGGCTTCTGCCTCGTCGCGGGTGTAGCGGATGCCTTCGGCACGCTCCAGGTGGCGTGGGGTGATGCCAAAAAACGGTTCCAGCACCAGAGACTGCAGCAGGGTCACGTCCAGCTGCCGGTAGGTGGCGCTGTGCTCACCGGGAACGAGAGTCTCCCCGGCAACGCCCTCTTTTAACCATGCCACAAACGCCCGTCCCTCCGCCACCACCATCGCGAAACCGCGGCGCGGTCTGCCAGACTGTAGTAGACGCACCACCTCCTGCGCAGGACAGGGTTGCAGGTCAAACCACTGCGCCAGATACTCCGGCAGGCGGCTCAGCACCTGTTCCGAAGCCTGCGGGATCACCCGATGCGTGGGCAAAATCACCACGCCGGGGTCCTCCAGAGGCGTCAGCGCAATCATCAGCCAGTCGTAAGGCTGAGGCTCCGGGGGGTTGCCCTCGGCGGCGCGCCGCTCGCGACGGTACTGCAGGCACGTCTCGTAACGGTGATGCCCGTCGGCAATCCACACCCGGGCTGGGAGGACACGCTCTGCCACCTCTCGCAACGCCACGGCGTCGTCGATCCGGCGCAAGCGGTGCAGTCCGTCCGTGTACTCCACCTCCGCTACCGTCGAGGTGCAACCAGCCAGTGACTCCAGCACGGGGAACAGGTTGCCCTCCACGAGACCGTAGATGGGTTCCAGATTCGCCCGGGTGGCACGCAAAAGGTGCAGGCGGTCTTGCTTGGCTCGCGCCTGCGTGTTTTCGTGGGGCAACACCACGCCCGCCTCGTATTCCTCCAGCGCCATCAGGCACACCAGCGCGAGGCGTCGACAGGTCTCTCCGGTAGCCGGATGGGTGAACACCTGTTCCAGCAGGTACATCGCCGGAAGGGGGTCCGCCTGCAGGATGCCCTTGTTTTGCCACTCGTGCCATAGCCGCGCTGCCTGCTCGTAGCTGTCGGGGAGGGTCAGATGAGTGATATTATAAGGGAACTGCCGGAGCTGCTCCCGCTCCGGCGGGGCAATCACGTCATATGGCGGCGCGACGCACGGCTTCAGTTCGGAACACCCATAGCGCACGCCGCAGAACGGGGCGATGCGCGCCATTCGGTTACAGCAGCGCCTCCAGCTTCTGCACGATGGTCTGCCTGGGCACCACGCCCACAATCATATCCTGCACCTTACCTTCCTTAAAGAACAGCAGGGTAGGGATGCTCTGGATGCCGTAGCGGAGGGCAATCTCCGGCTCCTCGTCCACGTTCACCTTCACCACTTTTGCCCTGCCAGCGTACTCCTGCGCGATGGCGTCTACATGCGGTGCAATCGCCCGACACGGACCGCACCACACCGCCCAGAAATCCACGAGAACGGGCACGTTCGATTGCAGTACCTCCACATCGAACTGGTCTGTCGTGACATGCGTTGCGCTCATTCCATCCTCCTGCGTGAAAGCTCACTTCCTCATTATGGGGGATAAGGAGGCTCTTTGTCAACCAGTGAGCCGCATCCACGCGATCAGCCAGACCATAAACCACAGGGAGCAGACGATTTCCACCATCCCCAGCGCTATCGCCTTGAGACGGTGATTCTGCGGGATAGCCAGAGAGCGTAAGGCGGCGGGCACATACGCCCCTGCCAGCAGGGTTTGCCCGATAGCTGCCAGGGCAACCGGTATGCCCACCGCGTAGGTCACCGCCACCCATTTCATCCGCCGATTGTTGCGCTCGCGAATCACCGACTTGACGTGCAGTGCGGTTCCGAAGAAGTACAGCAGGTTCAGCCCCCAGAGTTCCCATGCCGCCGCATCCCATCGTCCTGTGCCCGCCACATACCCGGCCACCGCCGCCAGATTCAGCCCAGCCATCGCCACCAGGTCGTTAACCAGACTCCGCTCGTTGCGGTGGTGCGCAAACCACGCATTCACGCCAAAACCCAGCAACGCCACCCCGCCCACCGCCAGCAACAGGGGACGCATCCACAAAACGGGCGCGCCAACCGCCGTCGCTGCCAGCCCGTAGCCGAAAGCCCACCGCAGCCAGTATGCCCCCTCGCGCGGGTGGCGTATAGCCTGCAGCACGCAGTAGGAGGCAAGATAGGCAAACAGCACCACGCCTGCCAGCAGCGGTTTGGACGGGTGCCATGGCGTGCCTGCCAGTCCCGCCATCAACGGCGCGAGCCACATCATCCATGCGCCGTGTTCGTGAGGCAGAGCCACTCGTCGCGTACTCATCTCATGGATAATCATACCCGAATATCCTGAATAAATGCAACGCCTGATTTCTCGTATCGTTGCGGGTCAGGTAGAGCAGAAGCCTCTCCGATAGAGTTATTGGGATGAACGCGCAGACCGCCGAAAAAAGAGACAGCGCACAGCCGATTACGATAGGACGCTACCGGCTCTACCACCGCGAAGACGGCACCTTTACCTTAGCCCTGATTGCGGGCAAAACGGAAGAGCCGTTGCTGGGCGTTCACGCCGCTTTGCCCCCCGTGGAACTTCAAACCGCCCGTGAGCGACACGCCCTTTTCGTGCGAAACTGCAGTTGTGCAGAGGGCGAGGTCGTGCTGTGGGACGAACGTCTGATAGATGGCGTGCCGGTGCGCTGGGAAATCCTTGTCCGCGAGGAGGAAGGAGGCAACCTGCACCTGCAGATGCACTTTTTGAGCTATGGCTCCATTGAGGCGGAGGTGCGTTTTTTGTGCGACTTTATTCCGCAAACGCTGAACACAAAGACCTTTCGGTGCCCCTATCCCTCGGCACTGCTGGTCTGCGCGCGAGGCGCGCTCTCGGTGATTACTCTGGAACCGGCAAGCCCTCCCTCGCTACATCTGGAAGGGGATAACCGGCTGGTATGGACGCTTCCTGTCGCTCCTTTGCACCGGCAGACTCTGCGCCTGCACATCCACCATCAGGGGCACACGGAAAAGGAAACGGACCCCGGTCAACACGTGGAATACAGGGCTGCCCTGCTTCCAGCGGAGGCTGGTACCCTGCCACTGATGCAGCTGCGGGCGGCGGCGCAAAGCGCGGTTGCCATCCTGCTGAACCCCGAGCAACGGTGGCACTTCGCGGAGGACCAGGTGGTTCTGCGCGTCTCGCCCAACGACCGCAGGTTCAGCGTGTTCACCCTTGCCGCGGCGAAGGCGCTGATGGACTGGAACCGCTTCTCCGGCGACGAGACGGCGGTGTGGACGGCTCGCCTCGCCATGAACAGCGCGATGGATTTTCAGGTGCTGAACGCCCAGAGCAGCAACAGCGGGGCGTGCTGGGACACCATCGACGAACGCAAGCGAGGCTCCGACATCAGCGGTCAGCGGCGGTTCAGTCTGTACCGTAACGCCCGTGCCATTCAGCAGATGTTGCAGCTGCACCGCGATACGGGTTCCGAGCTGTGCGCGCGCGTGGCGTTGAACGGGGTCTCCTGGCTGCTCCTGAAGCGGGGAGCAACCGGCACTTACGACGGTGCGCTGGTGCAGACCGACGGCACCGTGCAGGGAGGCAGTGGCAGGGGCATCATGGGCGCGATTATCTCTGTGATGTGCGCCGCCTACAGCCTTACCGAAACCGAAGCATACATGCACGCCGCCAACCGCCTGGCCGAGTTTCTGCTGCGCGCTGTCTGCCAGTCGCTGTCTCCCGGGCCGGTGTTGCCCGCCGAGCGATTTCCGAACCTGCGCGACGACGTTTTCGCCGCGGTCAGCGCGATAGAAGGGCTGGCGCGCCTGTATCGGGCGTACCCGCACGAGTCCAGCAGGGAGGGTGCGCTGAGACTGATGCGCTGGCTGAGCCTGTGGCAGTTGACGGCGCAGATGGAGGGCGTCGGAGAAGCGGGCGAGGTGCTGGCGGGAGAGGGTAGCACGGGTGCATCCGTGGACGCCAGCATCGAAGCGGCACGCGGCGCGCTATGGGCTTTCTCGCTGGAGCGGGATGTTCGCTGGTTCGCCAGTGCCACCCGTGCCCTGCACGCGGCGGCAGGCTACCTGCACCCGCTGGAAGGCTTTCCGGAGACGAAGCTCGCCTATCCCGACCACACGCACGCGCTGGCGATGTTCATCCGCACCTACCTGCACTGGCTGTTGTCCATCCCTGCGTTTGCGCCGGAGGTGGAGTGCGACCCCGACCTGCTTGTCTGTCGCACCGGCAGCCGCATCTTCGTGCCGGAGCCAGGTTTGTGGAGGTCTATCCGCGTGCAGGCGCGGGGTCTGGTGGATTGGGTGGCGCTGGTCTGCCCCGCCACGCACGACATCCTGCTGGCTATACTGACCGACGGCAGCAGCGGCGCGGTGCTGGTGGATGCGGGAGAGCACCGACAGATGGCGGCCGACCTCATCGGCGGAGGAACAGGGGCAATATACCCCCTGCACGCCATGCCCGGCATCGGCAGTGTCGGCGTGTACATCCTGCAGGCATAAACAAATTTCGCGTTGTCACCGCACGGCGATTCTGCTATAATTCGGCTTTGGACGAGGAAAGGAGGGCGACGACGAGGTGGACGACCAGCTGCACCTGGGCGAGGACGAAAACACGCTGGCGCTACGCCGTGCGTGGGACCGTGCCATGCACACCCTGGCAAACCGCGTGAACAAGCCCTCTTTCGAATCGTGGTTCAAAAGCATGAAGCCCGTCTCCTTCGACGGGGAACGGGTGACGCTCGGCGCGCCCAGCCCCTTCGCCTGCGAGTGGGTGACCAAACGCTACGGCAACCTGGTGCGCGAGGTGCTCTCCCAGCATCTGGGTAAGGCGATAGAGGTCTTCATCGTCCACCTGCCCCCTGACAAACGTCCGGTGCTCGGCGAAGCGCCCGTAGAGGAGGCGGCACCTGGCACGCAGCCGGTTACCCTCTCACTGGAGCCGGAACCTGTTCCCATTGAGAAACCGGTCTTGAACCCCAAATACACCTTTGAAAACTTCGTGGTGGGCAACTCGAACCGGCTCGCCCAGGCGGGGGCGATGTCGGTGGCGCGCGCGCCGGGGCAGAGCTACAACCCCCTGTTCATCTACGGCGGAGCCGGTCTGGGCAAGACGCATCTGATGCACGCCATCGGGCACTACGTGCTGCAGACGCATCCGCGCCTGCGCGTGGCTTACCTTTCCGGCGAGACCTTTGCCCAACAATACATCACTGCCCTGCGCGAACAGCGTATCGATGCCTTCCGCCAGAAGTACCGCAACGTGGACGTGTGGCTGGTGGACGATATCCAGTTCATCGCGGGCAAGGAACACACTAAAGAGGAGTTCTTCCACACCTTCAACACCCTCTACCAGATGGGCAGGCAGGTGGTGTTCGCCAGCGACCGCCCCCCGCGCGAGTTGCACGCGATGGACGACCGGCTGCGCTCCCGCTTCGAGGCGGGGCTGATCGCGGACATCGCGCCGCCCGAATTTGAAACCCGTGTAGCTATTTTGCAAAAACGTGCACAAATAGAGCGGATTCAGGTTCCCGACCAGGTTATTTACCACATCGCCTACGCGGTGGAGGGCAACGTGCGCACCCTGGAGGGGGTTTTGATTTCCATCGCTGCCCGAGCCTCCGTGCATGGCAAGCCCATCACACTGCAGCTCGCCAGCGAAGTGCTGGCACGCCACTATGTGGACGAGAAGCAGGTGCATACCGTGCCCACCGAGCAGGCAGTGCTGCAGGCGGTGTGCCAGCGGTTCGGACTGACCACGCAGGACATCCTGGGCGACCAGCGCAGCCGCGAGGTGCTGATGGCGCGGCAGATAGCGATGTACCTGCTTCGGGAGAGGGCGCAGCTGCCGCTTCAGCAGATTGGACAGATGTTTGGTAAAAATCACTCTACGGTGCTCCACGCCTATAACCGCGTGAAGACCAGCCTGAACAAGGACAAAGAGCTGACCAGCATCATCTACGATTTGAACACGGTACTCGGTGCTTAAAGACTGGTCATTGTTGAAACATTTGCTGGAAATGTTCAAAACTTTGTTGAAAACTCCTCTGAAATTGTTGAAAACCCGTTTTCATTGTTCAAAACTTTGTGCAAAACTTGCTCACTTGGAGGCTATCTTGCAATGGTATCAACAATGTGTACAGGTTTTCAACAGAGTTTTCAACATTTCATTGTTGAAACATTTGCTATCTAAGTTGAAACCATATAGATTAAAAACGATGATAGAGTGACATTCAATACCTGTCAAGCGACTTATTGGAGGTTAAAATCAACAAAATGTGTTGGCAATGCGGGAAATGCATACCAAGTTTTCAACAATTTCAACAAGTACATTATTAATATAAGGGGAGAGTATGCATTCACATTGTGGAAGACAGGATTCAGTTGCCTGCATTGTCCGGCAGCAGGAGGCTTGCGCCCGAAAGGATAACTATCTCAGTTGAGCAAGGAGGTGAACCCGATGGCAACGATTCATCCCGGATTGCAGGTTACATGGCTGGGACACTCGGGCTTCTTCATCCGAACGCCCGGCGGCACGCACGTTGCTATAGACCCCTGGCTGGGTAACCCGCTTTGCCCCGAATCGGCGAGGCAGCTGCCCAAACTGGACGCGCTGCTCCTGACACACGGACATGGCGACCATATCGGCGATGCCGTTGCTCTAGCCAAACAGTTCCAGCCGCAGGTGGTCGCCATTTACGAGCTCGCCACCTACCTGAGCGCACAGGGCGTGCAGAACACGATTGGTATGAACAAGGGCGGCACGGTCAAGGTGGGCAGCATTCAGGTGACGATGGTACATGCCGTGCACTCCAGTGCTCATGTGGGCGAAAGTGGGCAGATTGTGTATTTGGGCGACCCGGCGGGCTTTGTGGTGAAGTGCGAAGACGGCTTCACTTTTTATCACGCGGGCGACACGGCGGTGTTCAGCGACATGCAGCTCATCGGGCAGATTTACCAGCCAGAGCTGGCTTTCCTGCCCATTGGTGGGCTGTTCACCATGGACCCGCGCGAGGCAGCGGTAGCAGTGCGCTTGCTGGGCGTGAAAAAGGTGATACCCATGCACTACCGCACCTTCCCGCCGTTGTCGGGCACACCGGACGAGTTGCGTGCGCTAACGCGCGACATCGAGGGACTGGAGATTATCGAACTCCAGCCCGGCGTCGCAGTTGAATAAACTACAGCGTGCCGAAGGGCGTCGGATGGCGCAGTTCGGCTTCGGGGCGGGCACGCTCGATGCTGTCCACATAGGCGACGTTCTCGGTGTTGATGACCACCGGTCGCTTGGGTGAGAAGCCTCGCCAAGCCAGTACGGGTCTGTTCTGTGAAAGCTGCTCCTGCCACCACCGTACGGCGGCTTCGAGACTGTCCGCCTCGATAATCACATCTAAATGATGCCCGCTGATAAAATGCACCGTGCTGAAGAACTCCACTTTGCTTTCCCCCTCTACAGATGTTCCCGCAATCCTTTTCGCCGCGCCAGCCCGCAATGCCTGCCTTACAATGAGAACGTGACCACCATGCCGTCGTAGGCGAGCTCCATCCCATGTGGCAGTGAGGCGTTCACCGCATCGTGGTCGTAATCGTGAGAAAGATGCACAAACGCCGCTCGTTGCGGACGCAAACGCCGCACCACGGCTATCGCTTCTTCCAGACAGAAGTGGGTAGGATGCGGCTCGTAACGCACGGCGTCCAGAAATAGCCACTCCAGCCCCTGCAGGCGCGCTTCGGTTTCGGGCGGGATGGTGGAGACGTCTGTAACGTAAGCGAACCCGCCGACGCGAAACGCCAGAATGGGCTGCTGTCCGTGATACACACGCAGCGGCTCGATGCGCGCACCACATAAAGTCCATGCGCTGTGTATGGGCATCAGCTCCAGCTGCGGTTTGCCTCCTGCCGCCGGTGTGGGCAGAAAGATGTAGGCAAACACGCGACGGATGGTATCCAGCACCTCCCGCTCGGCATAGACGGGCATGGCGCGTCCCTGCAGCTCATTGAAGCGGCGGATGTCGTCCAGCCCGAACAGATGGTCGGCATGGGCGTGCGTGTAGAGTACAGCGTCAATCCGCTCTACCCCGAATCGAATGCATTGCAGGCGCAGCTCCGGAGGGGTGTCGACCAGCACGTTGCCCTCCGGCAGCTCCAGCAGGATGCACGGACGCGCCCTCTGGTTGCGCGGGTTGGAAGATTGACATACCGCACAGTCGCACCCAATCATCGGCACGCCATGCGACGTGCCGCTACCCAGCACCAGTACCCTTCCTCTCTCCATAGCAAGCAATATCTTACCTGAGAAGCGACACAAAGTGCGACCATTCCCCACAGACAGTTTTCCACCTTGTAGGTCTGTCCGGTTTGTGATATACTTAGTATAGTTAATAAAGTCACACCGATGAGTGACCTCGAAGGGAGATGTGAACAGATGGTTCGCCTGGGGTTGGACATCGGCTCTGATACGGTCAAGGCTGTGGTTTTCCTTCCGGATGGTTCCCTGCAGCGGTTGCCCATTCGCCGCGTACAGGCACGTCCTCTATCACGCGCTAAAGAGCTGTTCGAAGAGCTGTTGCAAGCCCTTCCGGGTGAAGAGGTGCTTCTTGCGCTAACGGGTTCGGGCGGCGTATCTGTGGCGCAAGCCATTGGTGCGGAGGCTGTCGACGAACCGGTAGCCCTCACGACAGCGGTGAATCGCTTCCTGCCACAGGTGCGCACGTTGATCGAAATGGGCAGAGAGTGTCAGAAGCTGCTGTTGTTCGAGGTGGATGAGAGGTCGGGGAGGCTGATTCTTTCCGATTGCGATATGGGCGACCGGTGTGCGGCGGGCGCAGGCGCGTTTTTGGAGCATATGGCAGCGCGGCTGAACTTCGCCGGCATCGAAGAGTTTGCGCAGGTGGCGTTGCACACCGAGAAACCCGCCTCCCTGTCGGGGCGGTGCAGTGTGTTCACCGAGTCGGACATCGTTCACCTGTATCAGAAGGGCACCCCACGCGAGCGCATCGCCGCAGGCATCCATCAGGCGATATGTCGCAACTTCTGCAACCGCATCGCCCGCAGTAAAGACATTCAGCCAGAAGTGGCGTTCGTCGGAGGGGTATCCCAGAACCCCGCCATGGTGCGCTTCCTGCAGCAGGAGCTGGGCGTAGAGCGGCTGCTGGTTCCCGAATACGCGCGTGAGCTGGGCGCGTTGGGTGCTGCGCTGTGCGCTACGCAGAGGGTGAACCTGCGCGAAGCCGTCCGCCTGCTGGAGGAGCAAGTAGTGCGCCCGGTGACGTACGCCAGTGCAGGCGCGTTGCGTTTCGAACGCTCGGAAGTCCTTCAGCCGGCGGCGCGAGATGGTCTGCACGGCGAGATACCGGTTGCCGCGCTGGGGGTAGACATCGGCTCGGTCTCCACCAAAGCCGCACTGGTCACCGAGCGGGATGGACAAATCGTGGTGCTTGCCAGCTACTACCGTCGTACCGATGGCGACCCGCTGTCCGCCGTGCGGGACACCATCTCGAAGATTCACCGGCAGATTCAGGAAAAAGGCTATCGCATTAGCAAGGTGGTGGCAGCGACTACGGGTTCAGGGCGGTATCTCACGGGCGACTTCATCGGGGCAGACCTGATACGAAACGAAATCACCGCCCAGGCGAGCGGAACCCGCGCCTTCCTGCCCGACATCGATACCATCCTTGAAATCGGCGGGCAGGATTCGAAGTATATCCGCCTGGACGGCGATGTGATTGTGGACTACGAGATGAACAAGGCGTGCGCAGCGGGATGCGGGGCGTTTCTGGAGAAGCAGGCGGCGAAGCTGGGCATCCCCATTCAGGAGTTCGGTGAACGCGCGCTGAAGGCGACGAACCCTCCGCATATGGACTGGACCTGCACCGTGTTCACCGAGAGCGCGATGGTCTACTTCCAGCAGGTAGGCGTGCCGGTGGAAGACCTGTGTGCGGCGGTATGTCTGGCAGCGGTGCATAACTACCTCAGCAAGAACGTGGGGGGCAGACCCATCGGCGAGAGAGTGGCGTTTCAAGGCGCGGTGGCGTTCAACAAAGGCATGGTGGCGGCGTTCGAAACCGTGCTGGGCAAGAAGATACTGGTGCCGCCTTACCCGCACCTGACGGGAGCGATTGGCGTGGCGCGGCTGGCACTGCTGGAGGCTCCTGCCGAGTCGCACTTCCGGGGATTCGAGCAGGTGGCGGAGGGGCGTTATCAGATTGGCTCCTTTGAGTGTCACGCCTGCGCGAACCAGTGCGATGTCATCACCTTCCAGATACCCGGCGGACGCAAGTTCTTTTACAACGACCGTTGCGAGCGGTTCGGCGCAGAGAACCGTACTCGCTCCACGCGCCAGCTGCCCGACCTGTTCGCCGAGCGCGAGCAGATGCTGTTTGGCGTCTACGATAAGAAGGCTCCCGAAGGCGCACCCCGTATCGGCATCCCGCGGGTGGGCATGTTCCACGAGTACTTCCCGCTGTACAAAGCCTTCTTTACCGAGCTGGGCTTCGAGGTGGTGCCATCCGACAAACCCAACCGCTACATCGTGCATCAGGGGCTGGCGACGGCGCACAGTGAGCTTTGCTTTCCCATGAAGGCGGCGCACGGGCACGTACTGAACCTGCTGGCGAAAGGCGTGGACATCCTGTTCGTGCCCGGCGTCATCTCTGCCGAACAGCCCGACCCGCACATCCGCAAATCGCTCACCTGCCCCTACTTGCAGGTTCTGCCTGAACTGCTGGCGACCTACTGCAGGGTCGGCGAGAAGGGCGTGAAGTATCTCGCGCCGCGCCTGCACTTCCAGCGGGGCAAGCGGCACTTGCAGCGGGTGTTCACGCAGGTGGCAAAGGAGCTGGGCAAAAGCGCGAAAGAGGCGCGGCGTGCGCTGGAGGTCGGGCTGGATGTCCTGCAGCGGTTCCGCGAGTGGCAGAAGCAACGTGGGCTGGAGATTCTGGACTCGCTTTCCCCTCAAGAAACGGCGTTCGTGGTGGTGGGCAGGCAGTACGTGCTGTACGACGAGAGCGTGAACACCAACATCGGCAAGAAGATACGCGATATGGGCATCCTGCCCATCCCGCAGGACTTCCTGCCCATCAATGAAGTGCACATCTGCGACTCGTGGCGCGATGTGAACCCGCGCCAGATACAGCGCAAGCTGGCGGTAGCACGCCTTGTGCGCGAGAACCCCAACCTGCGGGCGGTGGTGCTAACCTACTTCGGCTGTGGGCCCGACTCGTTCGCCAACCCCTTTTTCAAGGACGAATTGAACGAGCCATGTTGCATCCTGCAGATCGACGAACACACCGCCGACGCGGGAATCATCACGCGCCTGGAGGCTTTCGCGGACACGGTGCGCTCGCGCAAACAGGTGGTGGAGACGCCCGTGATTCGCACCGCGTCCATCAGCCCACAGAGGGCGCGAGGGCGCAAGGTATGGGTGCCGTACGCTTCAGAGGGGGCGAAGGTCATCGCTGCTGCGCTGCGCGCGTGTGGCGTGGACGCAGAGATTATCCCCCGCTCACCCGACCCCGCGCTGCGCCTGGCGCGAGTGGCGATTACGGAGGACGTCTGCCTGCCCGCCTTCATCACCACCGAGGACATCCTGTATCGCGTGCATCAGCCCGACTTCGACCCCGAGCGCGAGGCGTTCTTCATGGGCAGCAGCGACGGACCCTGCCGCTTCGGGATGTACCATATCCTGCAAAAGCGCATCCTGGAGAAGATGGGATTGCACACGGTGGACATGGTGACGCTGGGCACGGGAGACGAAGAGGACGGCCTGGGCACGCTGTTCGCGATGGTGGTGTGGGACGCTCTGGTGGCGCATGACCTGCTGCAGCGGATGCTCCACCGCACGCGACCCTATTGCCTGAACCCTGCGGATGCAGACGCGATCTACCTGAAGCATCTGGACGCCATCTGCGAGATGCTGCCCGAACACCAGCGGCGCGTGCAGGAAGGCTGGCACGCCATCCGCTCGTTGTTCACCACGAGGCATCTGCAGCCGCTGCAGGAGCTGTTGTCGCAGGCGCGAGAGGAGTTTCAGCAACTGCCCAAGCGCGAGGAGCGGCGACCGCTTATCGGCGTGGTGGGCGAGTTCTATGTGCGCATCCATGAGGGCGCGAACCAGAACGTGATACGCCGCATCGAGGCGCTGGGCGGCGAGGCGTGGCTGGCTCCTGCCACCGAGTTCTTCGCCTATGCCAACTGCATCGGCATGCACAATGAGCGCAACCGCTGGCTGGATACCCTTCGCCGCGAGCATCTGGTGAACTTCCTGGCGGCGTGGGTCAACCACCGTCTGGCAAAGCGCGAGGAGCACACGCTGGCGGAGGTGGTGCAGGAAGTACTGGGAGATTACCCCGACATCAGCGCGGACGAGGTGATTCGGCTGGGCTCGGAGTTTGTGCATCCCGACTTCGGTGGGGAAGCCATCTGCTCGCTGGGCAAGGCGGTGGACTATGCGCGACGGGGACTGGCGGGCATCGTGGCGGTGCGCCCGTTCAACTGTATGCCGGGCAACGTGGTGGCAGCGTTCACGCGCGAGCTGCGCCGTCGCTACGGGAACATCCCCATGCTGAACCTGGACTACGACGGCTTCGTGGACGCCAGCCGCGACATGAAGCTGGCGCACTTCATGTGGCAGGTCAAGCAGAGGTGGGACGGTCACCAGGAGGCGAACTATGCGCTGGTGTCTGCCGAGTCGCGCCCGTTCCAGGGTCGCCATCACTGTGCTTCCGATCGGAGCGAGGGATCTCTTTTGGGGCACTGAGATGCTTCGCTTCCGCTCAGCATGACAAATTGGTGTCGTCATCAGTGTCATTCGGAGCAACGCGAAGAATCTGAGGGAGCGTTGGAGAGCAGCAACGAGATGCTTCGCTTCCGCTCAGCATGACAAATTGGTGTCGTCATCAGTGTCATTCTGAGCAACGCGAAGAATCTCAAACGTCCCCTGCAGACGCGCAGCATGACAGCGAAGTTATCGTCGCTCCCATTTTGAGAGCAGCTCAGCATCCCGATAGCAGATTTCAACAGATTCTTAACATGTCTATAACTTTCCGATAACATCCGCCATGTACAATGAGCGTGAAAACTTCGGCAAGGAGGTCGTTATGAGACGGCACGCTTTCACGCTCATCGAGCTGCTGGTGGTCATCGCGATTATCGCGATACTCGCAGCCATTCTCTTCCCGGTCTTCTCGCAGGCGCGCGACAAGGCGCGACAAGCCAGCTGTTTGAGCAACTTGAAGCAGTTGGGCACTGCGTCGATGATGTATGCGCAGGACTACGACGAGGTGCTTCCGCGAAACGCCTACGCGGACCCGCCCCGCGTGTTGGAAGGTCCGCACTTCGTGAACTGCTCGAGCCCTCGGTGGATGGATGTGCTTCAGCCCTATGTGAAGAACCTGCAGATTTTCAACTGTCCGAGTGACCCGTTCGCGCCCATCAGCGGCACCCTTTGGACTGGTCAGCCCCACACCCTGATGGAGAACCGCCGATACGTCTTCCAGCCCTACTCGCCCGACGGGTCGCAGGTGTTCCGTGAAGCGGACTGCGGAGACCCCTTTGGTACCACGAACATCGGGCGACGGTTCGGAAGCTACGCCATCAACAATATGTATTACGCGAGCAACGACCCGTTCACTCCGCCCAACAACCAACCGATGGCAGCCATCGTCGTGCCCGCCGATACGGTGCTTTACGCGGAAGTGCAGGGTTATGGACAGAGTGCCGACTTCTATCGCGCCAGCCTGGACGACCCACAGCCCACCACACCGCATGAGACCTTCCCGTTCCCCGCGTTGATTAACCGCCGCAACAACGGAGCCATTCTGGGAAGGCACATGAAGTTAACGAACGTGGTTTGGTGTGACGGTCATGCCAAGGCAGTGCGTCTGGATTACCTCGGCGCCAGCCGCACGGTGGTATGGAACGGACGGGAGTATAACAACTTGATGTTCCGGTTCACCATAGAGGAAGATTAGCCATCGTTAAGCCCTCCATGAGTTACCTGTTTAGCCTTTCCCGCGAAGGAAAGGCTTTTTTCTTCTCTGGCGAATGTATCCATGAGTAAACCGGAGAAGATTTTCACCCTTGCTACGACCAGATGAAGAGACAGGAGGCATGAGATGCAAAGGGTCAGAAGATGGACGTTGCTACCGCTCGCGCTGCTGGCGGTTGCCGTATGGGCAAACCCCGGTGTGGACCTGCCTGCGGTTAAGTCCTCAGGCGAAGTGCTGCTGCCCAATGGCTGGCGTATTCAGCCCGCAGGGGAACAGCTGGAGATAGACGTGGGCGCACTGGGCATGGCGCTGTCGCCAAACGGGGCGCGTCTGGCGGTGTTGCACTGCGGCGTGCCCAAACACTCGGTGATGCTTCTAGACGCACCAGGACAGCGCATCCTGCACCAGCTGCCCATCGCGAAGGGCTGGGTGGGCATCTGTTTTAGCAGCGACGGACGTCGGCTCTACGTCTCGGGCGGCTCGGACGACGTGGTGCGGGTGTTCCGGGTGGGTATCGCCCGGCTCAGCGAGGACGGAAACATCCCCGTGAAAGCGGATGGCGAGACAGCCACGCAGTTTGTGGCGCAGGTAGCCACCAGCCCCGACGGCAGGCTATTGTATGCTGCGCTCATGAAAGGCAACGGCGTGGCGGTGATCGACCTGCAAGAGCGCAAGCTACTGCGCAAATTGAGTGTGGAAGGCTCGCCGTATGGGGTTGCCGTTTCGCCCGATGGCAGATTGCTGGCGGTGAGCCGATGGGGAATGGCTTCAGTGCAACTGTTCGATACGAGCACATGGCAAACCATCGCACAAGTCACCACAGGAACCCATCCCAACGAGATGACCTTCAGTCCGGACGGTCAGCGGTTGTATGTGGCGTGCGCCAATAACAACACCGTGACGGTGGTGGACATGGTGCAGCGAAAGGCGGTGGAGCAGGTGAACGTGGCGTTATCGCCCCGCGCACCCGCAGGCTCCACACCCAACAGTGTGGCGCTTTCCCCGGACGGAAAGCGTCTTTACGTGGCGAACGCGGACAACTACAGCGTGGCGGTGGTAGACGTGTCCGGCGAAGAAAGCCGAGTGCTGGGCTTTATTCCGGCGGGATGGTATCCGGCAGCCGTGCGTGTCGCCCCGGACAACAGTATGCTCTACGTGCTGAACTCCAAAGGGTTCACTCCCAAAGCCAATCCGCAGCGCGAGTACATCGGCAGCATCCTGCGGAGCACGGTGCAGTCCGTTCCTGTACCCGACAACGCGACCCTGCGCCGGTACACGCAGCGCGTGCGCGAGCTGATGCCTTACAAGGACAGTCTGCTCACCCGCGCGCCCTCCAAGCTGCCGAAGGTCATCCCTGCAAAGAGAGGAGACCCCAGCCCCATCAAGTACGTCATCTATATCATCAAGGAAAACCGCACCTACGACCAGGTGTTTGGAGACATGAAGGAGGGGAACGGCGACCCCAACCTGTGTATCTTCGGGGAGGAGGTAACCCCGAATCACCACGCGCTCGCAAGGGAATTTGTGCTGCTGGATAACTTCTATGTAGATGCTGAGGTTTCAGCGGATGGGCACAACTGGTCTACCGCCGCCTACGCCACCGACTATGTGGAGAAAATATGGCCCTACGGCTACGGCGGGCACGGGCACGGCTACGATTACGAGGGCACCAACCCCATCGCCTATCCCGATGCAGGCTTCATCTGGGATGCGTGCAAGCGGGCGGGCGTCAGTTATCGCTCCTATGCGGAGTTCGTCACGCAGAGCCCTGATGGCTCGCTGAAAGCGACCGTGCCCTCCTTGGAAGGGCATTTCAGCCCCATCTTCAGCCCGTATAATCTGGACATTCCCGACATGCAGCGCGTGGAACAGTTCCTGACCGAGTTCCGCGAGTATGAGAAGAACGGCGACCTGCCGCGCTTCATCATCATGCGTCTGCCCAACGACCACACCTGGGGCACCCGCCCGGGCAAGCCGACCCCCCGCGCGATGGTCGCCGAGAACGACCTTGCGCTGGGCACGCTGGTGGAGGCGCTGACGCGCAGCCGCTACTGGAAGGAGATGGCAATCTTCGTGCTGGAGGACGACGCGCAAAACGGTCCCGACCATGTGGACGCGCACCGCAGTCCTGCTCTGGTTATCTCGCCGTACGTGAAGCGGCGCAGCGTGGACAGCACCCTCTACACCACCTGCTCCATGTTGCGCACGATGGAGCTGATTCTGGGACTGGAGCCGTTGAGCCAGTACGATGCCGCCGCCACCCCGATGTATCGATGCTTCACCGACAGGCCCGACTTCACCCCGTACAAATGCCGTCCCGCACGCATAGACCTGAACGAAAAGAACCCTGCCAGTGCGTGGGGCTGGCGCGAGTCGCTGGCAATGGATTTAAGCCAGGAGGACCGCGTGGATGACCTGCTATTCAGCGAGATCATCTGGCGATCGGTGAAGGGGGCAGATAACCCGATGCCTGCGCCTGTCAGGAGCATCTTCAGCCAGCCTTCGGTCAGCAGGGAATGATATCGGAGGCAGGCAACTTCCCAGGTAAAGGGCACTGAGCAGAGTCGCTCAGTGCCCACTGTTTCGGGTTCCAGCAGGTTGAAGGGTCACTGCGGTGCTGCATTGCGTCCGGGCAGGCTAGAAGCCTCCCCAGCCGCCTCCCCAACCGCCGCGGTTGAAGCCACCACCGCCCCAGCCGCCACGGTTGAAGCCGCCGCCCCAACCACCGCGGTTGAAGCCGCCGCCCCAACCACCGCGGTTGAAGCCGCCACCGCCCCAGCCGCCGAAACCGCCGCCCCAGCCGCCGAGGCCACCGCCCCAGCCGCCGAAGCCGCCGCCATAGCCGCCCCAGCCGCCGCCAGCCCAGCCGCTGCCGCCCCAGCCGCCGAAGCCGCCGTAGCCGCCGAAGCCGCCGTAGCCGCCGTAACCGCCCCAGCCGCCGTAACCGCCGCCACTATAGGTCCAGCCGGTCTGGTTCAGTGCGATGGCGGTTCCGCCAAGCAGCTGGGCGATAGCCAGCGAGTCCAGGTGCTGCAGCACAATCTTCTCGGTACGAACCTGGGGCTGCGGCTGCTCTTCTATCGTCGGCTCGGCTGTGGTGGTTTCATACGTTTCCACCTTGGGCGTGATGATGTACACGCCGCCGTCCACGCGGTACGTCAATGGCGGGTTGGCCGAGCGCAAAATCGTGCGCAGTGCCGTCTCGAAGGTGACGTCCTTTAGCGAGACGGTGACGTAACCACCCACCACCGACTCGTCCAGCGTGTAGTTGTAGCCGACGGAGCGGAACAGCAACTTCAGAGCGTCGGCAATGCTGGCGGACTCCAGATTCAGCGTGATGCGAGGCGACTCACCGCCCCCTTGCTGACTGTACACCGGGCCTACTGTGCCCAGGACGAGCGCCAGCAACGCCAGAACCCACAGCCACTTCATCCGCATTTGCCTCACCTCCTCTGTCGCGCGCGATAGAGGTTTCCACTTGTTAAGACGCCAATGGATAGCGATAGGTTACTTCCCTATCAACTCCATTTTACCTCACCGCACATCTTTCCTGCTACGGATAAACTCCGTGACCGTCTCCCAGCCGGGAATGCCTGCCTGCCCGCCGTAGTGCATCGCCTTGAGTGCAGCGGTTGCCGACGCGACCCGGATGCGTTCCGGCAGAGACAGCCCCCTTGCCAGCGCGGCGGCATAAGCACCGTGGAACACGTCGCCACAGCCGGTGGTATCCACCACCGGCACGCGATAGGCTGGCTGATGCACGGGCTCCTCCATCCCCTCCCCCAGGTACCAGCATCCCTCTGAGCCGCAGGTTACCACCACCGTCTGCGCCGCGTTGCGACGGATACGCTTCACCGCTTCTGCGACCGTTGCACCGGGGGCGAACTGCTCTGCGAAATCGCGAGAGACAATCAGGTGCGTGGTGAGCTCCACCAGCTCCCTGAAGCCCTCTCCTCCCGCACGCTCCACATCGGCGACGATGGGTATACCCGCTTCCGCTGCGATGCGTGCTGCCCGCACCATCCCTGCTAACCCGTGGTGGTCGGCAAATAACACCCGTGTGCTGCGAATCACTTCGGCGGGAGGTGCGTCCGGAGCTGCGCCGGTTTTTGCGCCTCGCAGGAAGAAGATGTTTCGGGTGTGCGCTGTGGTGTCCACAATAATAACCGAGTGCACCGGTTGCGCATCGTCGCTCCACACCACATGCGTCAGGTCAATCCCCTCGCGGCGAAAAGTATCTACCACAAACTGCGATAACTCGTCGTGCCCCAGCATTCCCGCATACGCGCACCGTGCGCCCAATCGCGCGGCAGCAACAAGAGCGGTGCCTGTCAGCCCTCCTGCCTGCTTCTCGCGATGCAAGACCGGTGTCTTGGTATCGGGCGGCGGATAGTGCTCGACGTACAGCAGCTCATCCACTGCCAGCACGCCCAGACCCAGCACGTCGAAAGGTTTCTCCTCTACACACATCGGATTAGCCTCCCATCGTGTTTTGCGCCGAATGCAGGGCGTACTCCTGCCACAGGCAGTAGCGTGGCAGGATGAACGGCATGTCTGGCGAACGGGATGGAAACCATGTCGAGGAGCGAAGAACTTGTATGGATACTCGCATCGTGAAGCGCACAAGCGCTTTCTTCGCAGAGCCTCTGCGACGCAGGATACGCCAGAACGTGAGCCGTTTCGACTGGGCAGAAGAGACCGCCAGACGCCTCGTAGAGGCTGCCGAACCCTGGCGGCGGATGAGTGACGACGACCTGTGGGCGTTGATGTTTGGTCCCACTCTGCCGCGTTCGTGGATGGTCTGGTCCAACGGATACTGCCCCACGTGTAAACAGCCTGTCCCGATGTACGACTGGCTGATACAACCGTGGAAGCACCCGTGGAAGGTGCAGTGTCCACATTGCAAGATGCTGTTTCCCACCAACGACTTTGAGGCGTACTACCGCTCGGGGCTGGACGAGCATGGCGTTTTCGACCCGAAGCGTGCCGACCGCGCTCTGCTGTTCAACACCCAGCATCCCGACCCCAACGACCCCCTGCACCGCTTTGGCGTGGATGACGGCACGGGCTATGCGGAGGGCGAGAACCGCTGGCGGTTCATCGGCGCGTATCTGATTTACGAGCAGTGGAAGCAGCTGGTGGTGGCAGGTGTATTGAACCTGGCGTCCGCTTATCTCGTGACTGGAGAGGGAGTGTACGCGCGGAAGGCAGGCATCCTGCTCGACCGCATCGCCGACCTGTATCCTCAGTTCGACCATAAAACGCAGTCCGTGGTGTACGAGACCGTGCAGACCGACGGCTACGTTTCCACGTGGCACGATGCCTGCGAAGAGACGCGCCTGCTGGCGATAGCCTATGATGCCGTGTTCGATGCCCTGCGCGTGGATGCGGAGCTGTTACAGTTCCTCTCTGAGAAGGCAAAGCGGTTCAATCTGCCAAATCCCAAAGCCACCTTTGCCGACGTCCATCAGAACATCGAGCAGGGGTTGCTGTTAGACCCTCTGCGCAACGAACACAAGATTGCCAGCAATTTCCCCCGCACGCCCTTCGCGAAGATGGTATTGATGGCGGTGCAGAGCTACGAGCAAAACGCGGCGACCGTCCAGCAGATGCTAGATGAGACCCTGCAGAAGGCGACCGCCGTCGACGGTGTGACCGGCGAGAAAGGTCTGGCGAACTATTCGGCTTCGGGTGTGCGTGCCATTGCGCACATCGTCGGGCTGTTTGACCGCGTCTCCCCCAACCTGCTACCGCGGGCGGTAGAGCGGTTCCGCCTGCGCGACACGTTCCGATTCCATCTGGACACGTGGATTTTCGGGCGCTATTATCCGCTCATCGGCGATACAGGCATCATCGGGCAGCAGATAACCCAGTATTGTGGCGTCGATTTCCTGCGCCTGCCTGCACTGGGCACAGGCATCTTCGAACCCCATCCCCTGTTCAACCCGTCGCTATTCACCTTCTTCTGGAGGCTGTATGAGCTGACGGGAGACGTCGACTTTGTGCGCTTGCTGTATCAGGCTAACGGCAAGTCGGTAGATGGCTTGCCCCATGACCTGCTGGCGGATAACCCGGCGCGGTTCCAGCAGCGAGTGAAGCGGGTCATCGCTCAACACGGCACGACGTTCTCACAGAGTAGCGTCAACAAAAGCCAGTGGCACCTGGCGATTCTGCGTTCGGGGCGGGGGGAGCATGAGCGCGCCGTGTGGATAGACTACGACTCGGGCAACAGCCACGGACACCATGACGCGCTGAACGTGGGGATGTTCGCGTTCGGGCTCGACCTGATGGTGGACTTTGGCTACCCGCCCGTGCAATACGGCGGCTGGTATTCCGACAAGGTGCTGTGGTACTACTCCACCGCCGCGCACAACACGGTGGTCGTCGACGGTCAAAAACAGCGGGTGGAGGCGGGGAAAAGTACCCTGTGGGTGCCTGCCGAGCGTGTGCGGACGGTGAGGGTATGCGCGCCCGAAGTCTACGGTATTCGGCAGTATGAACGGACGCTGGTCATGGTGGACGTCTCCGAGAAAGACTTCTATGTACTGGACATCTTCCGCGTGGTCGGCGGCAGCACGCACGACAAGTTTGTGCACAGTACCTTCGGTCAGATACGCCTTCAGGAGGCGCGCCGCAACGCACCCAAACCCAAGGAATACGCCGATGCCGTGATGCGACAGTTTCAACGAATCCAGCGGCGCGACCCGAATGCTCCGTTGACAGTGGACTGGCAAGTGGAAGACCGCCGCGGCTACCGCTCCAGCGGGGAGAAGGTCACCTTGCGATGCATCGAACTGACGCCGGAGGCGGAGGCATACACCTGTGAGGGATGGGTCTCGGTGACGGGCTACACAGGTACAGAACAGGCGTGGATACCGCGCCTTCTCGTGCGGCGCAGGGGTGGAGCGACTCTGGCATCCACCTTCGTGGCGGTGCTGGTACCTTTCGAGGGCGAGACCTGTCCGGTGGCTGCTGTGCGTCGCTTGCCCCTGCTCGCCTCCAGCGGCGACCCGTATGCGGACAACCATGTGGCGGTAGAGGTGACCCTGCACGACGGCGAACGGCATCTGCTGGTGGCGATGGACGTGGAAGACCCGTTGCGCCGTCCGCCCAGTTTCCGCAGGCGCCGCCGCGTGAAGGTGCCCGAGTGGGGCGAACTGCCGTCGGTTCAGCTGCTGGTGCTGCAAACGAGAGGGGAAGGACGGATGAGGAACATGCCGCTGCTGGTGCCTCATGGATGAGGTGTTGACAAGATGTCGGTCGCGTGATACGATTCCACATGGATAGCACCTGTTACCGATACTCTTTTCTCTGCCCGTAAGCCATGAGCGAACGAGAGGAGGGGGACGCCATGAAAATGCTCATGATTGTGTGTGAGACGGGCATTGACTATCGTGTGGTCAAGGTGCTCGACGAGGTGCATGTGCCGGGCTATACCCGCTACTCCGGGGTGTCCGGTGTGGGAGAAACAGGGCGGCGGCTCGGCTCGCCCATCATGCCCGGTCAAAACACCGTCTTCCTCAGCGTGATGTCTGACGAACTCGCACAGCAGGTCACCGAGAAACTGAAGGAGCTGGTGGACAGTTTCGAAGAGCGACGCAAACCCGCGCTGCGGGTGTTCGCGATGCCAGCGGAAATCCTGCTGTAACATGTTGCTGAGACCACCTGGCGGCTCTTCCCATGCAGGAAGAGCCGCTTTTTGCATGGAATAGATAAATCAAGGAGGCGCAGGAATGAAGGTCATCCCGTCATCACAGATAGATTTTCAGCCGGTCGCTGCCGAAGGCGCACAGGAGGTCAAAGATGGCGCAAGAGGTTTCCCTTGCGGTGAAACTGGGCTATAAGCCCACCGACAAGTTACTCATCGTCAACGCGGACGATGTGGGCATGAGCTATGCCGCGAACCAGGCAACCATTCAGGGCATGGAGAAGGGGCTGATTACGACCGGTTCCATCATGGTTCCGTGCCCCTGGTTCCTGCAGATTGCCGAGTATGCTCGCACCCACCCGAAGGCGGATTTCGGCATCCACCTCACGCATACCAGCGAATGGAAGTACTATCGCTGGGGACCGGTGGGCGACCGATGCAAGCTCAGGGGTTTGATAGACCCACAGGGCTATCTGTGGAGCGACGTGCCGCAGGTGTACCAGCACGCGACCCCCGAGCAGGCGATGATCGAAGCTCGCGCCCAGATGAAGATGGCTATGGACAGCGGCATCGACATCACCCATCTCGATTCGCACATGGGCACGCTGCAGTACAGCGACAAGTACTTCTACGAAGTGTATGTGCCGCTGGCGAAGGAGTTCAACCTGCCCGTGCGCATGGGGTCGCAGGATCTGCTGGCGCAGTTCGGCTACCCCGATATGCGTCAGAAAGTGCTGGAGCAGGGCATCCTGTTCCCGGACTACCTGATTCACGGCGGGCGCAAGCCGGGCGAAAGTATCACGCAGTACTGGAAGCGCATGTTGCGGGAACTCAAGCCGGGCGTGACCGAGCTGTACATCCACCCAGCTCTGCCTACCGAGGAGATGCAGCACATCGCCGGCTCATGGAAAGACCGCGCGGAGGAGTTTCGCCTGTTCACTACTGACGCCGAAATCCGCCGCATCCTGAAGGAGCAGGACGTCAAGCTCATCGGGTGGCGGGTCATTCGCGACCTGCAGAGGAAGGGACGGGTGTAACCCGCCAGTGCGGCGCTACGCCAATGGTATCTGGCTGCGCATCAGGCAAGACGCTGAAGCCGTTCGGGAGCCAGATTTAAGAATTTTTTTCGCGTAAGAGCGCGGCAAACCCTTGACAGGCAGAGTGGAGATATGCTAATGTTTTGAATGCGGAAGGTGAAATCGGATGAAACGTGGCACCAAAGGCAACCGAGGTAAGACCGCGTTCCTCTTGCTAACCGTGCTATGGTTGGCGATGCAGGTGTTCGTACCTGCCTACCACCACCACACACACCCGTGCCACGCTTCTGACTCCACGCAAGCGTGCTGGCAAAACAATCAACACGATGAACATGAATGTCACATCTGCTCGCTGCACTACTCCCCGTCTTCGCCTGACGTTCAAGTCGCCGGTGTCGTTCTCCCCGAAGATACGGAGACTCTTTGTTTATGCGATACCCTCCTGACCCCTCTCAAGGTCGTTAGTAATCCCTCCGTTCGCGCTCCCCCGACGGCATAGCCTTTCTAAGCTCTGCTCATTTCATCAGCCCTTTAGTCGCTGCGTGGGGCGTTCGCCTCACTCGGCCGTACCAGTCAATCACAACATCACATTTCTGTAAGGAGGAAAGGATGAAAACACTGAAGCTGTGGGCAATCGCCCTGCTGGCGGTGCTGTGCGTCAGCGCTGCACGCGCCCAACATCATGACGTCTACTTCATAGGAGTCGACGGCTTAAGCACCATCGGCAGCGGTACCTACCGCGGCCTGTCGAACCCGAACTTTGGACGGCTAACCCTGTTGTTTGCCCACTACACGCCGGGAACGGAACACTATCACCCCATCGGCGCGTGGTCGTACAGCGGGCCAGCCAGTTCGCCTGCCGTCAACAACACGAACACGAACAACCGTCTGCCCGAGCTATACCAAAGACCCACCGGGCAGGAGTACATCTACATGCGCCCGGGTAGCGGCGCATTCGCCGGCTACTATCGCACCGGGCTGGATACCGATGAGTACAGCCAGCTGCTGATGCAGCCGACAGGGGTGCTGGCAGGTTCCACTGACCCGGCTATCCAGCGGTTGTATAACTCCTCTGGCGGACGCTGGACGGGAATGCTGGGAGACGCGCGCATCGGTCTGCGTCTGGTAGATATTACACCCGGCTTGCGCATCACCTTGCCCGACGGCACGCCCATCTTGACCAGCGTGGGCAGCGTGTACGAGATTGGGGCAGGCGATAACTTTGCCTTCCTGCCGGTGTTCTCCGTCGCGATGGGGTCGCCCGTGCAGGTCTACTCCGCCACCTTCCAGCTGATAGACCTCAACAACACGGCGGGGTATCGACCTCTGCGCGATTCGGGCGTCTTCCACTTCGACCTGTATCCGGTGCCTGAGCCGTCGACGGTGGCGGTGTTGGGCGCGGGATTACTTGGTCTGTGGCTGCGCCGCAGGAAGTAAAAAGCGTCAGCAAAGCCCAGCCCATCACTGGGCTGGGCGGCTTCTCTGGAGGTGTCCAATGAAAGCCCGATGGCTGTTAGCAACCTGTCTGACCGTATGGTTAGGGGCGCAAGCTGTTTGCGCTCAGCACGAGCTGGACATGCTTTTCGGGTATGAGAACAGCTATCTCACTATCATCCAACCAGAGGTACACCCCGTTCGCCAAATGGTAACGCCCCAGCAGGGCACTTTTCTGCTGGACGTGGGGATGGACTTCTTCGTGCCCGATGGATGGCTGGGTTTCATGTTGCAACGTTGCCGCGTGCAGAAGGTGTGGATATCTCCCGGCATCGTGGGTAACAAGTCGGGCATCGGAACCGTCTTCAGCGCGGGCAATACGCCAAACTATTTCGACCTGCCCTTCGGGGGGACGCCACACCATCACTTTGTTTTCGCTGCGTCGTCACCTGGCGTGTATGTTTTTGACCTGAAAGCCACTCGCGGTGTGGACTACCAGGCGAGACCGCTGCTCGATATGCCGTTTGTCTACCGCATCTACATGGTAGCCGGCAGCCCGAGCCGCCTCCACGGCAATGTGACGCCTTCGCCTTGGTATGTGGGTAGCCTGTATGACCTTTTCTTGCGGCTGCAGGTGCGCCGCGACGGCAATGTCGTCGCCAGCACGGAACAGCCCGTGAACCCGTGGGCAATATACCCGTATCTTGCAGGTTTCAACACGTCGGGCAACGTGCAGGTGGTTGCCAAACTGGATAAGCACCTCTCCGTGCGGGTGAGTCGTAACCTGTCTGGCTCTCAGCGGCAGGACTGGACTTTCGCCAAGCTAGGCGACACCAACGGTGATGACCTCATCGATAGCAACGACCTGCGGGATGTGGTGAACCACTTTGGCGGCGTCGCTTCTCATGGAGACCTGACAGGGGACGGTACGGTCAACCTCGACGACCTCTACCCCGTTCTGGTTTACTACGGACAGAGCGGGGAGGGCATGCGCTAAACCAACATCTATACGAAAGGAGGAAAATCGGATGAAACTGTATCGACTGTTCGGTCTGTTCATCGCTGTGCTCGCGCTGAGCGTGTGGGCATTCGCAGGTGAAGACGAGCATGAAGGCGACCTCTTGCTGGGATATGAGGGCGGAGTCCTGACGATTCTGTCCCCCGAACCGCTCACGCAAGAGCCGTACTGGCTGACGGTGAACATGGAGCCAACAGGGCTTGGCTTCTACGTGGTGGATATTGGGTTCGACTTCGCCCATGGAGACCACGACCACACCATCAGCCCGCTAAACGGCGATGAACCGATGCTCAAGCAGGTCACTATCCGCCAGCTGTTCGTCAGTTCTGAGCTGTTCGGGGTGGTGGAGGGTGATGACGCCCCCATCTTCGGTATCGGCACTGTGGGCGAGCTGACGCTGATGTATGACCCCGATGACCCGGAGTCCGTCCACAAGCATGTGGTTTTCGCTACGTCCGATTTTGCCCCGAAGCTGTGGCAGTTCCAGCTGGTCAACGGCATCGCCCACGACGGCACTGCGCTGGGCAACTCGCTGGTGTACACTATCAAGTTCAACCCGGTACCCGAGCCAGCCTCTTTAGCGGTGCTGGCAACCGGTACGGGACTGCTGCTGCTGAGCAGGAGGAGGCGATAGTTGAAAGTCGCTTACGTGTTCATCATGCCGCGCTCGGCGTCCTACAAGCTGGCGCAGATGATTCTGCCCCAGCTGGAGGCGGGCACACACGGCGTGGATGTCGTCGGCATGTTCTTCTTCGATGACAACACGTTCGTGCTGCGCAAGGGCGACCCCATCGGGGAGCGTCTGGCAAAGGTCGCGAAGGAGCGAAACATCTTGCTGATGATGTGCGACATGTGCGCTCTGGAGCGCAACCTGGCGAAAGGCAAACCTCGATGGTGCGACCCTGTCACAGGACAGGGGTTGCGTGAGCCTGCCGAGTGCCACGTCGTCGATACGGTCGAAGGAGTGCAGGTAGGCTGTTTCCCCGACCTGTATCAGGCACTGGCGAGTAATCCGCCCGATATGGTCATCTCGCTGTAACCTGGGCAGGGGGGCTACTTCCCCCCGCCCTTCTCCAAGGAGGTGGATAAGGATGCAGATGCAGCAACACAAGCAAGCCTTTACCCTGATAGAGTTGCTGGTGGTCATTGCGATTATCGCGATACTGGCAGCCATTCTGTTCCCAGTTTTCGCACAGGCGCGCGAAAAGGCACGACAATCTGCCTGTCTGAGCAACATGCGGCAGATGGGGCTGGCGGTCAACATGTATATACAGGACTACGACGAGCGATTCCCTCTGGATTCGCATACGGGTACCAACGCCCCGTGGGTGTGGGTGCGGTCACTGGAGCCGTACACCAAAACGAAGCTGCTTTACCGCTGTCCGTCGGACCCCAGCACCAACTGGACAAGGCCTCTGCCCGGCTTCCGAACGGTGCGTCAGACCAGCTATGTGACCAACTTCTGGATGCTGCCACGATTGGGCGTGGACGAGCTGACCACGAACTGTGCTGGCTACAATAGTCTGGCTTCAGTGGTTGCTCCTGCGCGAACCATCTACATCGCCGAAGCCAAGCCGAACGCCACCATTGACCACTATCATGCTGGCGCATGGCGCTGGCCCAACGATTGCGGTACTTTCTTCTTGCCCGAAGACGAGCTGGCAATGACCTGGCACCTGGGCGGAGCAAACTACACCTTCGTGGACGGTCATGCCAAATGGATGCGCTTCGAGCAGACCTGGACGCCGGATGGACGCATCGACCTGCACCATCCGGGACGCGAGTAGGGAGGTACTCCGATGCGAAACCGAGTTTGGATAGTTCTATCCTTGTCTTTGTGCCTGTGGCTGCCCGCGTGGGCACAGCCAACACTGTTTCTCGATGTGTCGCCGGCGGCAGTGGCGGACGCGACACCGACTCCGAACCTGCCAACCGCACCGGTATCTTCGCTGGAGGTTGAGCCGGGTGCGTTGGTGCGGCTGAGTGTGGGCTTCCGCTTCGTCCCACAGGGTGACGTCACGCGCTGGTATCTGTGCAGCGCATACCTGCGCATAGACCACCCGTACCTCCAGGCAGTGACGCCCAACCTCTCAGAGGTTGCTGAGAACGCTTTCTGGCATCCGCAGATTCAACAGCTGGGGCTAACCGCACAGACGCGAGCCGCTGTCTCGACACAGACACCTCCTCTCCGCGCCAATCTGTTGCGTCCCACAGACTCTGCCAGCAGCGTCGAGACTCCCTCTGGTGCAATCTGGGTAGTGCTTGCGCCGGGCGGCAGCACAGTGAACGAGCCTTTCTTCGTGGGACACGTCTACCTCAAGTTGGCGGAGAACGCGCCGGTGGGCACGGATATACCGATAACGGTGTATAGCCAGCCTGACAGCACCCGCACCAAACCCAACTCATTGCTGGTTACCGACGGTAGTACCCGCTACCATCGCTTTGGCGAAAACCTGCCCGTGCAGGTCGCACGCTTGCATGTTGCGGCCTCGCGAACCGAGCTGTTCGGGCAGGTTTCGCTCGAGGATTATCTGGCATCGCCCGCTGGAGTTCAGGTGGAGGTGCAGCTGCGTGAGCCAAGCTCCACCAGCCCTGCGGAACGCCACATGCTCACCCTCGACGAAAACGGAAGTTTTCGTTTGGAAACCTCTCTGCGAGGCACATACGATGTCTCCCTGAAGGCATCACACTGGCTACGCCGAACCCTGAGCGGTGTAAACCTGTCGGGCAGAGTGCGCCTCGCCGCGTCGTTGACCAACGGGGACGTCGATGGAGATAATGAGGTCACCCTGCTCGACTTCGGGCAGATGGTGGCGGCGTTTGGCAGTGTGTCGGGCGACTCGAACTGGGACGCCAACGCCGACCTCGATGGCGACGAGGAGGTGAACCTGTTCGACTTTGGCATACTGGTGCGCAACTTCGGTGCGATAGGAGATGACTAGCCTCCCTGCGAGCGGCTACGTAAGGCTTTCTGCGCATACTCCAACTCCTCCGCACCTACCAGCCTGGCGAGGGCAAGGTATAACCCACCGCTCGCCAGGCTGACCACTGCAATAGTGACCAAAGACACCAGCTTCGGGTGCCACTGTAGCAGGGTCAGTGTGGCAGACAGTCCGTGCCTGATAAAGTAACCAAGGGCTCCGGCGGCGAGGGTGGCAAGCACCACTTTCGCGAACGGCACCCACAGCTGGTGCACGGGTACCTGCACCTTCTTGCGCAGCGCGTACAGCATCCAGACCACATGCAGTATCGCGGCGATAGACCCCGCTAGTGCCAGCCCTTTGTGCGCCAGAGGACCCATCAGCCACCAGTTCAACGGCACGAACACCAGCGTGGTCAGCGTGCCGATGACCACCGGCGTCACCGTATCCTGCACCGCGTAGAACGCGCGGTTGAGTATCGCCTGACTGGAGAAGGCGAACAGACCGATGCAGTAGAACACCAGCGCCTCAGCGGTGATGCGCGTGTCGTACGGGGTGAACTTCTTGTATTGAAGAAGGATGGAAACGATGTCGGTGGAGAGTACCATCATCAGCACGGAAACCGGCACGGTGAGGAACCATAACGCCCGCAAGCCCTGCAGTAGGGTGCGGCGGAACGCTTCCATGTCGCCCCGCGCGGCCTGTGCGCTGAGCGTCGGAAACACCGCGATGCTGATAGCCTGCGCGAAAATGCCCAGTGGCGCCTGCATCTGTTTATTGGCGTTATCCAGCGCAGATACCGCCCCCGGCGGCAACAGCGAGGCGAAGGCGCGGTTAATCAACACAAACACCTGCGGCAAAGATAGCCCCAATATCACCGGCAGCACCAGCTTGCCGACCTTCACCACGCCGGGGTGTTTGAGGTCAAGGCTGAACGCATAGCGTACCCCCACCCGACGCAGGAAAGCCATCTGCAGCAACAGGTTACCCACAACCGCGCCTGCCAGCGCGCCCCACGATAGCCCGGCAACCCCCAGATGCCCTCCCAGCAACCAGCCTCCGATGATAATGCCCAGATTGTAAATGATGGGACCCAGCGCAGGAACCAGAAAATGCCCACGCACATACAGCGTTGCCATTATCAGACCACCCAAGAAGAAACAGATTTGCGCGGGCAGGACGATGCGCGTCAGTGAGGCGGTCATGTCCAGCTGCCACGGCTCAAAACCGGGCGCAATTAGCGGGACCAGCTGACGTGCGAAAACCTCGCCGATGAGCACCAAGCCCGTGACGACCAGCGTCATGAAGGTGGCTACCACCGAAAAGACCTTCCACGCCTCCTCTTCCTGACCGCGCGTGAGGTATTCGGTGAATACCGGTACGAAGGAGGAGGAAAGCGCGCCGCCCGCGATGAGGAAGAACAACAAATCGGGAATGGAGAACGCCGCCCGATACACGTCGGTATAGGCGTTCTGCCCGAACCACGCGGCGATGGCGGTGTCGCGCAGCTGCCCCAACACGCGGCTGACGAAAATCGCCACCATCATCACCGCCGCCGCCCGCGCCACCTTGTGGGTCTCTTGAGCCATGCTGAGCCTTATTGTACTGTGCCTTCCTGCCCGTGTCAAATGGATACGGAGTCGCTGAAGAGGGGGCGGCTGAATTGTTTACATCCCGCGCCAAAATGTGGTAGTATCGATACCAATCAGATAACCCGGACAGTGACGTAAGACCTGAGGTTCAATATGGCTCATCCCTCATCATCGGGCGCCGACGGCGAGAAACAGTCTCAGAAAGTGCATCCCTTTTGGGGAGCACTGGTTATCATGGCGGCGCTGGCGGTGATTTTTGTGATGGCGTACCCTTTCATTGCCAGTCGCCAAAGCGAGAATCTGCCGTTGCCCACTGCGGAGGAGACCGCCGTGAAGGTAGCGGACAGGATGGCACCTTTGTCCAGTGCAGAACGCGCCAGGCTGGCTCGCGAGCTGTTGCGCAGCCCCAACCCCCTCATACGCCTCGCCGCAGTGGAAGCGATAGAGGACTGGAAGGTGCGGGAAGCGTTTCCCTTGCTGGAAACCGCGATGGAAGACAACTACTCGTCGTTACGCCGACGCGCGATGGAATCTCTGTGGCGGATGGACAGGGAGAAGGGAATGCGCTTGTTACTGGCAGGACTGAAGGATGACGATGTAGATATTCGCCGCGCCGCTATCAGCCAGCTGCGCTTCGCCAACGAAAAGCGCTTCATCCCGGCGGTGATACCCTTGCTGGATGACAGGGACGCCACCGTGCGGTTCTTCGCGCTGGGAGTGTTGCGCAAGTTGACGGGAATGCCTTACTTCGCCAGAATCTCCGACCCGCCTGCGAAGCGGCAGGAAGTCATTCGCCAGTGGAAACAATGGTGGGCAAAGCAGCAGTCGCGCTGGGAAAAAGAAATACGTTGGGCAACTGTATCCCCTATCCACCCGACCCGTACGGACCCCGCCCCAGCTCTCCGAGTGACCACCATCGACGACTCCCGAAAACGTCTCACGGACTATCGGGGAAAGCTACTGTTGCTCCATTTTTACGGCACGTGGTGTGCCCCCTGCGAAGCCGAGATGCCCGAGCTGGTGCGCGTGCGGGAGGCGTTCCCCGAAAGCCAGCTGGCGATGTTAGGCATAGCGGTCAACGAAACACAGGGCGAACGTGCGGTGCGCGAGTGGGTCAAGAAGTTCAACCTCACTTATCCCCAGGCGCTGGCTACTCCAGCGATCGTCTCCGGATACTGGATACAGGGCGTGCCGGTCACCTACTTGATTGACGCGCAGGGGCGCATCCGTTATCGCTGGGACGGTGAACGCGACTTCGAAACTTTCCGGCGGGCAATTGTTCGCCTGCTGCAAGGCGAACCCTCCGGCAGGCTGACTAACGCCACAAACTGACCAGCCACACCAGCAGCGGCGCAACCACCAGTGCGGGCAGGAAGTTTGCCACCGGAATCTGGCGCAGATTCAGCAACCGAATGCCCAGCCCCAGCATCATCAAGCCGCCCGTGGAAACCATGGTGTTTTTCATCGGTTCGGTCAGCACGCTACCCACCCAGCCTGCCCCCAGTGTCAGCGCACCCTGTACCACCAGCACCGTGCCTGCCGAAAACAACACCCCCCAGCCCAGTGCGGCGGTGAAGAAGGCAGCCGAGACCCCATCCAGCAGGCTCTTCACCAGCAACAGGCTGTAGTCACCGCGCAAACCATCCTGAATGCATCCCATGATAGTCATCGGTCCAACGCAGAACAGGATACTGGTGCTGACGAACGCCTGACTGAAGGTGCTTCCGCCTTCGTTGCTAAAACGTCTCTGCAACGAGTTGCCGAGGGCGTCCAGCCTGCCTTCGATATCTAGTGCCTCGCCAATCATCGCGCCGATGAGCAGGCTTGCCAGCGGCAGCAGGGGGTTCTTCTCGCTGAGGCTCATCTGCACGCCAATCATCAGCGTCATCAAGCCGATGATTTGCATGGTGGTCTCGCGCAGGCGGGGCTTGAGGAAACGTCGCGCCGTCAAGCCCACGCCCGTGCCGATAACCACCGTGGCGGTGTTGATAAAGGTACCAATCATCCTGCGCTCGCGCCCTGCTCCTGTTCCAGCTCTTTGCGCAGCAGACGCTTCAGGATTTTGCCCGTGGCGGACTTGGGCAGCGATTCCCGGAATATCACGCGCCGGGGCACCTTGAAATTCGCCAGCCGCTCGCGGCAGTAGCGGATAATCTCCCGTTCGGTGGCTTCTGCACCGGGTTTGAGCACCACATAGGCGACCGGTTCCTCGCCGCGCAGTTCGTCGTATTCACCCACTACCGCTGCTTCTGCCACCGCCGGATGCGTGTGCAACACCTCTTCCACCTCGCGCGGGTAGACGTTCAGCCCGCCCACGATAATCATGTCCTTCTTGCGATCCACGATGTAGAAGTAGCCGTCCTCGTCTACCTTGCCGATGTCGCCCGTATGGTACCAGCCGCTGCGCATGGCTTCGGCGGTGGCTTCAGGCTGATTGTAGTAGCCTAGCATCACGTTCTCGCCGCGCACCACAATCTCGCCCAGCTCGCCGACCGGAACCTCGATATCGTTGTCGTCGAAGATTTTCATCTCGACGCCCGGAATCGGCAAGCCGATACTGCCCGGCTTGCGTACGCCCTTCAGCGGGTTCACCGCCGTCACCGGCGAGCACTCGGTGGGTCCGTCGCCTTCCAAAATCACCACATTGAATCGCTTCTCGAACGCTTCCATCACCGCGACGGGCATGGGTGCGCCGCCGGAGACGCACACGCGCAATGAAGACAAATCGTACTCGCGCGGTAGCGGGAAGTGCAGGATGGCGGCGAACATGGTGGGCACCGCGGGGAAGATGGTGCAGCGGTGCTTTTCGATGGCTTCCAGCGCGCCGTCGGGGCTGAACCGTTCCAGCAGGGTGCTGCTGCACCCGACATAGATGGACAGGTGCATACACACCGTGCCCGCGAAGGCGTGGAAGAGTGGAAGCACTGTCAAGAAGTTGTCCTGAGGCGACATTTCCAGCACCGGCACGCACGATTCGCAGTTGGCGATCAGGTTGCGGTGGCTGAGCATGCACCCTTTGGGAAAGCCAGTGGTGCCAGAGGTGTAGAGGAACACGGCGGGATGCTCGCGCGGGTTGAACTCGGGCGGAGTGGGCACGGGAGCCTGCTGCTGCCACAACGCATCGAAGGGCAAAAAGTCGGGAGCCTCACCACCCGCCATCAGCAGGTGCTGCAGAGAGGCTACCTGTGGCTTCACTGCGCGCAGGACATCGGCGAGGAGGGGGATGGTCACAGCCAGCTTGACGCCCGCATCGTTGTAGATGTAGCGCAGCTCATCGGGCTTGAGCAGGGGATTGGCAGGCACGGCGATTGCCCCAAGCGCCTGACAGGCGTAGTACGCCATCACAAACTGTGGCACGTTGGGCAACAGTATCGCCACGCGGTCGCCCTTCTCCACACCGAGCTCTTTGAACCCTTTAGCGACGCCGCTCACCGCGCCGAGCAGCTGCCCGTAAGAGATAGGCTTGTCACGGAAGATCAGTGCGGTCTGTTCAGGATTGCGCTGCGTGGTTTGTAAAAGCATTTCGAAGAGATTCATCGCCCTGTCACACCTCCTGCCACCTGATTTCGAGCAAGAGGATGCCTTTTCCTGCACGGCAGGAATCGCCAGCAAGAACGCGGAACGCTCTGGATAGCAAGAGTATCACGGATATTGGTCAGGGGGTAGACGCAGATGGTGTATGAACAGTGGGGTATAGGCATTGTGGGATTGGGCGGCATCGCCAACACGCACCTGACCGCCTATCGGAATCTGGGGCTGAAGGTAGTGGGCGGAGCCGACATTGACCCCGAGCGGGTGAAACTGATGCAGGCGAAGTGGGAATTGCCCATCGCGACTACCGATGTGGAGTCGCTGATTGCCCACCCCGAAGTGAGGATTGTGGATGTAGCGGCGCCCCATTTTCTGCACGTGCGCGAGCCGATTTTCCGCTGGGCAGCGAAGTATGGCAAAGCGTTGTTTGTGCAGAAGCCGCTGGAGCAGTACTACGAGAACGCACGTCAGCTGGTCGCCATTGCGGAGGAAGCGGGTATCCCGCTGATGGTGAACCAGAACTCGGTGTTCGTGCCTGGTTTTCGGGTGATGGAACGGTATCTGCGCGAGGGCATCATCGGCACGCCCTACTATTGCCAGATTGAGAACCGCAACTGGTTTGACCTGAGCGGGCACGTTTTTTACGGTAAACAAGAGCGATGGGTTCTCAGCGACATGGGTGTGCATCACCTCGCGCTGGTGGTGCACTGGTTTGGCAGCTGGCGCAGTGCATACGCCATCATGGGGCGCGACCCGTCGCAAACGGGCATCGTTGGCGATACGTGGAACGTGATGAACATCCGCTTCGAGAACGGCATGCAGGCGTGTATCATCAACAACTGGAGCTATCGCGGACACCTGCCTCGCCCGCACATGGTAGAGGAAGTAGTGATTCAGGGCGATAAAGGTGCGATTACCGGCACGAGCGAGGGGTTCGTCATTGTTACCGCCGAACCACCGGCGGAGCTGCGTCCCCGCTTTCAGGGCAAGTGGTCCCCTGACGCCTTTGGCAACGCGATGCTGCACTACATCCGCTCTCTGGACGAGGGCAAACCGTATCTGTGCAGCGGCAGGCATAACCTGCAGGTGGTCGCGCTGATTGAAGCAGGTTATCGCTCGGTGCAGGAAGGGCGTGAGATCACCCGTAAAGAGATAATGGGCGAAGATGCCTGAGAAACGACAGTGCGATGGAGGAGAAGATGAGCAAACTGCGTGTTCTGGTATGGGATGAGAATCCGCCGCACGCGCCCAAAGCCGTATATCCCAGCAGCATCAACGGCGCGGTGGCGGAAGGGTTGCGAGAACTGGACAAAGAGGGTGTGCTGGAGGTGCGCACCGCCAATCTGGACGAACCGGAACAGGGCTGCCCTGCCGACCTGCTGGCGAACACCGACGTGCTGATGTGGTGGGGACACGCCCGGCATGGCGAGGTGAAAGACGAGCTGGCAGCACGTGTTGCGCAGCGCGTTCAGCAAGAGGGCATGGGATTGGTCGCCCTGCACTCCGCGCACTATTCCAAGCCTTTCCGCGCGGTGTTGAACTGTACCGGTCACCTGAAGGGCGGCTGGCGCGAGAACGACCCGCCGGAAGACGAACACATCCGCGTGTGCGCTCCCTGGCACCCGATTGCGAAGGGTGTGGAGGACTTCGTGCTCAACGGCGAGGAGATGTATGGTGCGCCTTTTGATGTGCCGCCGCCGCTGGTGGTGGTATTGCAGTCCTACTTCCCGCTGGGCGGTGAGACCTTCCCCTCCGGCTTGTGCTGGACGGTGGGTAAAGGGATAGACCCGAACTTCACCTCGGGACCCGGCGGCGGTGTGGGGCAGGGCGAGGGTATTGGTCGCGTGTTCTATTTCCGCCCCGGGCATGAGACCATGCCCACCTACTTCCACCCTGTCGTGCGCCGCATTCTGTATAACGCCGTGCTCTGGGCGGGTAAGAAGGTGTAAACCAGTTTCCCTCACCCCCCTTCCCCTGTCGGGAAGGGGGGTGCGCACCTCTCTGAATGACAGGAAGAACAGGATGTCTCCCGCTACTTCTCCTTCAGCACTATCACCGTTAGCGAGTGTTTGGGGAAGGTATACCGGAACTGCGGAGCGACCCCTCTCAGCGTGCTTTCCACCGGCGCAACGCGCGTGGGGTTGTCCAGCGAGTTCTCGTCGTCCAGACTGTCGCTCGTTAACTGGATGACTTTCCCCGCAGGCTGTAGGGAGGGTACGCCCTGTAGGCGAATCTCGGACTCCACCGCCCGGTCGGAAACGTTCACCACTTTGAGAATGACCTCACGGGTTCGGTGGTTGCGGCTTGCCACCGTATACAGGACAGGTAGCGGTTTCTCCTCGAAGTCGTGTATCAGCTTGCCGTCCAGATAGCATCGAATGCGTGTACCCTGCACCTCGATGCGGATATCGTACCATCTCCCGGTTTCAATACTGCCGGGCACCTCGCTGCTCACGATGCTTTTGCCTCCGGCAATGCATTGTTCGACGGCGTGTTTGGAGTTACCCCATCCGCCAATGTTCCACCAGTACCAGTTATCATCATCGCGCACGCGGAACATGATGAGGAAGCCTTCCGCCCCGCCGAGCTTGCGCGCGCGCAGGCTCAGGGTGTAGTCCCTCCAGTAGGGGTCACCCGCCACCACGCGGCAATCGGTAGCCAATCCGTTCTGACGATAGGCACCGTCCACCACCTGCCAGTCGCCGCGCACCACGCGCCAGCCCGTCGCTCCCTGCGTGAAATCGGCGGCAAACAGGGTCTGTCCGTTGTGCGTCACTGTGACGTCTCGGTACTCCGCCTGCGTTTGCCAGGTTCCCACTCCTATCGCCCCACGCGATTCTGGAACCGCCATTGCGGGCGCGTCCATCTTCAGGGGCAAAACATGTGTGCCCCGATAGTGGCTGAACAGCTTCTGCACGTAGTAGGAAGGCGTGCCGTAGACGCGCGAGCTGTCGAAACCAATCAGGTCGGGGTTCCACTGGCGCGCGTTGACATTGACAAACAGCGGGGCGTAAGCCGCCATCACCACGATATCCCCGTTGCGTTCGATGCCGGTCATGAACGCGGCTTCACCAATCGCCGCGCGCAGGTTGCCCGTCCCGCAGTCCCGGGTGACCGCATACTCGCCCACGAAAATCTTGGGTCCCTTGCGGTCGTATCGGTCGTAGCGGTTCGCCTGCGAAATGAACCAGTCCGCGCTGGAATAGAAGTGTTCGTCCAGCACATCCATCGGGCGGCTACGCACGGGCGCGGTGGCGATGATTTGAATTTGCGGGAAGCGCGCCTTGATGGCGTCGTAGAAGCGGGCGTATCGCTCCTCGTATGCCGGTCCCCAGTTCTCGTTGCCCACCTCTACAAAGCGCAGAGGGAAAGGTTTGGGGTGCCCGTTCCTCGCCCGCAACGCGCCCCACTTGCTGCTGGGGGGTCCGATGGCGTATTCGATGGCGGCAAGAGCATCCTCTATCCACTCATCCAGCTGTTCCATTGGCGCGACGTCACCGTTGCGGTACTGGCACGCCATCCCGCAGTTAACCACCAGAATCGGCTCGGCGCCGAGGTCTTCGCTCATCTGCAGGTATTCGTGTAACCCCAAGCCCTGTGTGGTGGTATAACCCCATACACACCAGCGCGAGGGGCGTTCGGCGATGTCGCCCAGTGTATCTCGCCAGCGCAGGGCGTTCCTCATGCGGTCGCCTTCCACGAAACAGCCGCCGGGAAAGCGCAGGAACGACGGTTTGAGGTCTGCCAGCATCTGCGCCAGGTCTTTGCGCAGTCCGTTGGGGCGTCCCTTAAAGGTGTCCTCCGGCATCAGCGAAACCATGTCCAGCCACACAGCGCCCGGTGACTCGGCGGTGACGACCAGCCGCGCTTTGGGGTCTGTCGCACGTGAGGTCAGTGTTGCCGTGAATCGCTTCCAGTCCGTAGCGAGTCCACGCACCGTGTGCTGAGCGTACACCTGTCCGTTTGCTCCTTGCAGGTGGAAGGTCAAGCCACCCCGGAAACGTTCGTCCCTGCGAGCGTAAAAGGACAGGCGGTACCGCTTACCCCTTTGCACGGAGATGCCCCAGTAGCCCTCGTTGATGAGGCTGACCTTCGGCGTGCCCTCGTCGATCTCCCAGCGCAGGCTGCGCGTGTTACTGTCGTTAAGGGGGCGTGAAGTATCTATGGCGATGCGGGACTTACCAGGGCTGTCCTCAGCCAGTCTCCACGCCCGCGGCACCGTCGCGTCCTCGAAGGAGCGGTTGCGTACCAGTTCGGCATAGATTCCGCCATCGCCTGCGTGGTTAATCTCCTCAAAGAAGATGCCCCACAACACGGGACTGATGGGTGTGCCCGGTGCGGTGGCATCCACCTCCATTCTGGCGACCTGAGCCTGCGCGAGCGCACAGGATAAGCCAACCAGGGTTTTGGCAAGGATGAAAATTCTCGTGAACCACATCATGGATATCTACCCTCCTCCATGACCACTGCATTCAGGTCGAAGTCTGTGGCACGGTCGTGTCCCGTCATGCGCGCTGTTCGGATGGCGAACCTCCGGGTGAGCCGACCACACTCCACCTGCCTGCCCGCTGGAAGGAACAGCGACGCTTTTATGTCTTCGCTATGATGTTGGAAGACACCTTTCACAGGCTGATACGCGGGAAGGCGGAACCTTTTGGTCATCTTGCAGGTCAGCCTGTGCTTATGGTATACTGGGTTGCGCAAGCGTTTTGTACCTTGTCAAGTTGCAAGGGCGTACGCCACAGCCACACTCTGAGAAGCTCGGAGCCAATGAGAGACTTCCTGCCTGATGTTCTGGCAGTAGTGGGACCCACCGCGACCGGCAAGACGGAGGTGGGCATCCTGTTAGCGGAAGCGCTGGGCGGAGAGATTATCTCTGCGGACTGCATGGCGGTCTATCGCGGGATGGATATCGGTACCGCCAAGCCCACGCCAGAGCAGCAGCAGCGCGTGCGCTTCCACCTCATCGATGTCTGCAACCCTGACGAACCCTTCAGTGTAGCAAGGTTTCAGCAGATGGCACTGGAGGCGATTCGGCAGATACGGCAGCGTGGCTCGTTGCCACTGGTGGTTGGAGGCACGGGGCTGTATGTGAAGGCGCTGTTGGACGGCTTCCACATCCCGCCTGCTGCTGCAAACGAGACGCTGCGCCAGCAGTTGTGGCAGGAAGCAAAACGAGAGGGCAGTGCGGTCCTCCACGCGCGGCTGAAGGAGGTGGACCCGCTTGCGGCGTCGCGCATCCACCCGAACGATGCGGTGCGCATCATTCGCGCGCTGGAGGTCTATCAGCTCACGGGGCGTCCTATTTCCGAGTGGCAGCGTTGTCAGCCTCCTGCAGAGGTAGGCAGGGTGCGCCGCTTCGGTCTGACCATGCCTCGTGAACTGCTGTACCGGCGCATCAACGAGCGAGTGGAGCGGATGATTTCTCAGGGTTGGCTGGATGAGGTACGCCGCCTGCTGGAAGCGGGTTACGCTCCCAATCTGCCTGCGATGCGCTCGCTGGGCTATGGGGAGCTGGTGCAGGTGGTGCAGGGGCGATGGGAGCTTTCAGAAGCCATCGCGCGGATACAACGTGAAACAAGACGGTTTGCCAAGCGTCAATTAACATGGTTCCGCGCCGACAAGCAGATCGAATGGATAGACGCTTCGCAAGGTGCGGAAGAGACAGCGAGGCAAATACTGCACAGACTGCGAAGCGAGCAAGAACACACTTGATGGATTTTGGGATGGAGGGGAGCCCAAGACATGGCGAAGACTCAAATTAACTTGCAAGATGTTTTTTTAAACCAGGTGCGCAAAGAGAACATTGCCGTCACCATCTATCTGATTGGAGGCGTGCAACTACGCGGGTTGGTTCGCGGGTTCGATGCCTTTACGGTGTTGCTTGATAGCCCGGGCAAGCCCACTCAGCTGGTCTACAAACACGCGATTACCTCGGTGGTGCCTTCCAGACCGGTCTCTACGTATCGCCCACCGGATGCTGCAGCACGAGCGGTCAGCGCGCCCGCCGAAGGCACCGAGAGCACGGAGACGCCTTCCGAGACCGCCTGATCGGTGCGCCGGGAAGTTCAGCGGCAAAGGAGCGTCAAATACAGGGCAATCCCCCTGGCACAGCAAGGGGGGATTGCTTTGCGGATTCTCGTGACCGAACACGGAAGTCTACGGAACAGGAGGTTTTGGGGAGCGCAAAGTGCAGTTTACCAAGATGCATGGCATCGGCAACGACTTCGTGGTGCTGGACTGCCTGAAGTCGGAAATTGCCGAGCAGAGTTTGCCTGAACTGGCGCGCCGCCTGTGCGACCGAAGGTTCGGGATAGGCGCGGACGGGCTGATTCTGGTATTGCCCTCGCGGGTGGCGCACCTGCGGATGCGCATGTTTAACCCCGACGGCAGTGAGGCGGAGATGTGCGGAAACGGTATCCGTTGCTTCGCCAAATATGCCTACGACCGCAAGCACGTCACCAGCACGCAGATGAACGTGGAAACGCTGGCTGGCGTGAAGTCCCTGAAACTCAGCACGCAGGGCGGCAAAGTCGTCTCCGTCACCGTAGACATGGGCTTACCCCGCCTGGCGCCGGAGGAGATACCGGTGCGCGTGGAGGGGATGGAGAGCGTGATCGGGTATCCTCTGCGTGTAGCAGGCAGGAAACTGGAGTTCACCGCTGTCTCGATGGGCAACCCGCACGCGGTCATCTTCCTGGGCAACGTTGCTTCCTTCCCCGTAGAGAAAGTGGGTCCCGAGATCGAGAACCACAAGCTGTTTCCCAAACGCACGAACGTACAGTTCGTTCAGGTGGTGAACCCGCGTGAAATCGTCGTGCGGACATGGGAGCGAGGCGCCGGCATCACACTGGCTTGTGGCACGGGGGCGTGCGCGTCGGTGGTAGCCGGCGCGCTGAATAAGCTCACCGGGCGCGAGGTGCTGGTGCACCTGCCCGGGGGAGATTTACAGATCGAGTGGCTGGGCGATGGGCGTGTGCTGATGACAGGACCGGCCACCGAAGTGTTCGTGGGAGAGATAGAAGTCTGAATCGAAGGAGGAGAGAGGTTTGCCTGCACGTGCATCTCGTCTGGACAAAACCCCACCCTATCTGTTTGGCGAAATCGCAAAGCTGAAGGCGAAGGCGCTGGCAGAAGGGCGCGATTTAATCGATTTCGGCATCGGTGATCCCGACCAGCCGACGCCGCGCGATATTATCGACCACCTGTATGAGGCGGCACAAGACCCCGCCACCCACCGTTATGACGAAACACCGTACGGCGACCCGTTCTTCTTGCAGGCGGTGGCGGAGTGGTATCGGCGTCGCTATGGCGTGTCGGTGGACACCGAAGGCGAAATCCTGCTGCTCATCGGTTCCAAGGAGGGGTTAGCCCATCTAGCATGGGCATACATCGACCCGGGCGACATCGCGCTGGTTCCCGACCCCGCTTACACCGTGTATGCTATCAACACGCGCATGGCGGGCGGCGAGGTGTACACCATGCCACTCCAGCGTGAGAACGGGTTCCTGCCCGACTTGTCGGCAATCCCGTCCGACGTCGCGCGGCGGGCGAAGCTGCTGTTCCTGAACTATCCGAATAATCCCACAGGCGCGGTCGCCACGCAGGAGTTCTATCGGCAGGCGGTGGAGTTCGCCCGCGAGTACGACATCCTGCTGGTGAACGATGCGGCCTACTCCGAGGTGGTATACGAGGGGTATCGTCACCCGAGCCTGCTGCAGGTAGAGGGCGCGAAGGACGTCGCGATAGAGTTTAACTCGCTGTCCAAGATGTTCAACATGACAGGGTGGCGCATCGGTTTTGCGGCGGGCAACCGCGACGCCATCGCCAACCTGAACAAGATGAAATCCTACGTGGACAGCAAGCAGTTCGCCGCGATATCACGCACTGCCGCATACGCCCTGCTTTATGCCGACAACACCCGCACGTTGAACCTCTACCAGAAGCGGCGGGACATTCTGGTGGAAGGACTTCAGTCCATCGGGTGGGATGTGCCGAAACCCAAAGCCACGTTCTACGTATGGGTTCCAACGCCCGGCGGCATGTCCTCCATCGAGTTCGCCAAGCAGTTGCTGGAACAAGCGGGCATTCTGGCGATACCGGGTATCGGCTATGGTGAACATGGCGAGGGCTACGTGCGCTTCTCCATCACCGTCAGCGGCGACCATCATGGCGAGCGGGTGGAAGAAGCGGTGAGGCGGATACGAGAACGTTTCGGCCGGTAGCGTAATGGAGCGGCTTGGCGGGAGCCTCTCTCCCCAGCGGGGTTTGGTGTGAAAATGAGGGGCGAACCTCCTGGGGAGCTCAGCCCCACCTGATCTCACACCCCCCACGATTGGAGTCGTGGGCGGACCTCGTGCCATTTTGAACCGGCATCTGGTAACGTTGCCACCGTCCCAGACGTCTAAAGGGCGAAACGCGGGGTAACAAAGGAGGCTTCTGACAATGCCATCACCGCCGCTTTTGCACGTTCGCACCGTCACGCGTGAAGGCCGACCGGTAGCGGGAGCGTATATCCTGCTGTGGCGCATGGTACCCGCGGGTAAACTGAAGCCCCTGTCGGGGGAGTGGAGAACCTCGTCTTCTGGCGAATTGCGCACCCAGCTTCCCCTGTCTTCTGAACTGCTCTCCGTTGCCAGCGAGAACCGAACACCCCTGCGCTTTCTGGTGCTGGCATGGCATCCCCAGGCGGGCTGGGCGTGGAGCATCGGCACGCTCGATTCGCTGAAGGACGTCAAACTGCTTCTCACTTCGGGGGGACGGACCACCTTCACCGTGCAAAACTGCTTCGGCGATCCCGCAAAGGGGCTGAAGGGAAGAACTGTTCAGTTGCGGATACCCGGGGTGCCCGCACCGGTAGACCTGCCTCCGATGCCGGACGCCGTTTTTCAGACCGATGCGCATGGCAAGCTGAGAGTGCTGTTACCGGAAGGGGCGACAGCTTTCTGGGCGTGGGGCGGAGAACTGCCTGAGGGGATGCGCCAGAGGTTTCGCGACCCGATGCCGCTCCACGCCGCGCCAGAGCTGCGGGTGCGCTACCATTTGGGCACACGAGAGGTAAGCGGCAGGCTGATAGACTCTCGCACGGGGCGACCATTGCACGGGGAGGCAGTGCTGTTGCATACGGAACCGGGCAAGTGGTTCAAAAGCGTTCCTTCCGACTACCTGACCTTCACCGACGCGCAGGGATGGTTCTCCGTTTACCTGCCTCATTACGCCAACGGACCCGTTGTGCCGACGGTATGTCGCCTGCCGCACGGGGCAGAGGTCTGGGCGAGTCTGTCCCCGCCTGGCACACGCCCGCCCATGCAGGCAGCCTGTGAGCGATGGGAGCTGGGAGAAATTGCCATCCACCCGCCGGACGGCGTTATTGCAGGCGAGGTCAGGCGATCCGACGGTCAGCCGGAGCCTTTCGCACTGGTTGTCGCGCAGGGCAAAAAGCCACCTGTGCTGGCGAGGAAGCAGGAAATCACCTGTCGCGTTGCCACCTGCAACGGACTGCGCAAAACCCTGCGACAGCAGATGGGCACCGCTTCACCCTTCGCCTGTACCCTTACGGATGCACAGGGACGGTTCCGCCTGCCGGTGCGATCGGGCGAGTGGCAGCTGCGGGCACACCCGACACACGCGCCTCGCGAGCCAGCAGGTGCTTCCATGCTGTCTCTGCCCTGCCAGATGCCTTTCGTGAGCACTGATACCCGATGGGTAACTGCACGGGTATCGAGAGGTCAAACGGTGACAGTGCAGCTACCGCTCAGCGCGGGCGGTTGGGTTCGTCCGGTACGGGTTTAGTTTCACGGTAGCAGACCCCGATGTCTGCCCCCTACCCGTATTGTCCGTATTTGCGCACCAGTTGCACTACCTGCGCATAGCGGGCGAGGCTGACCGTTGGCGGGATGGAGTGGTCGCTGTGGTACATGTAACCGCCTCCCTCCATCGCCACTGCCAGTTTGCTGCGTATCTCCTCTTCCAGCTCTTCGTCGGTTCCGTAAGCCATCACGTCCGCGCTGATGTTGCCGAAGAAAACGATTTGCGTGCCGTAGAGCCGCTTCAGCTCGCGCACATCGTTGCCTGCCCGCGCCTCCAGCGGCTGGATGGCGTCGAACCCCGCCTCAATCAGCAGGGGGATGAACTGTCGCACATCACCGTCGCAGTGCAGCAGCATCGGTATTCCCTGTGCCTCGCACCATGCCTTTACCTTAAGGTGACAGGGCATCAACAGTTCGCGGTAGGCACGGGGCGAAAAGAGCATCCCGTTCTTATAGCACAGGTCGGAGAAGAACCACAGTCCGTCGAAGGTGATGCCTCTCTGCACGCACAACTCGCACATCCCCAGCAGGAAGTCGGTGTAGGTATTCAGGATGTCGGCGATGAGGTCGGGCTGTTCGGCGATCAGGGGCAGGGCGTTCTGGAAGCCCATCAGGTGGTCCAGGATGTACCACATTGGCTCCACCGGCTCCGCCACCACGAACCAATCCCGCTCACGCCAGGTGCGGTAGTTCTGCAGCATCCAGTCCGGAATCCGGTCGGGGCTAGCCTGCAGGCGGGCTTTCACCTTAAGCCATTCGTCCCAATTCCGGACGGTGCATTCCAGTCGGGCGGGTGGGGCGTACGAATCTTTCCATTCCTTGACCACCAGCCCGTTGGCGTTGCGGTAGATGCGCCAGCGGTCGGTCTCTTCCATCATCTCTACCGGCAGCTGCAACGAGCCATCGAAGCCGAAACGCTCGATGCGGTCCAGCCCGAAATAGTCCACCGGATCTGCGCCTTCAGGCAAGCCTTCCTTTTGCCAGCGGAGCAGCGTCTCGGGCCAGAAGGTGATGTCCAGCATGGGCACGCGGTCAGGGATACCGCGTTTCAGGGCGATTCGGATGCGTTCTCTTGAGTTCATGCGTTTAGCCCGTATTCTGCAGGAATGTACAGAGAACCGTAGTTCAAATCTGCCCGCTGGCGGAGCGCATCGGCGTCTTCCGGCAGGTCGGCAATGGCGTCTTCGATCATGCCCAGCCACCGCTCCTCGCGCGGCTCCAGAGCGATAGTGCCTTCGCTCACCGCACGGCGTATCTCCCCTGCGGCGAATCGTGCCATCGCCAGCGTGCGGGCGTAGTGGTCATCGCCAGCCTCCACGATGCGTTTGCCTGCCTCATATACCACCCTGAGATCCAGCATGAGCGCCTGCGGGTCGCGGTAATGGTCGGATAGCACCAGCAGGTCACGCAGAGCCTTACCCTGCCCCTGTTCGAGGGCAGTGTTCATCAACCGGCAGTCATAGGCGAGGATTTCGGTGAACACCGCTGGTGCATAGCCGCCCAGCAGGCGCACATCCTGCACCGACTCGTTGCTCCACAGGTCACACACCGCCGCGGCGATATTGCCCAGCGGAGAAGAGTGGGCACACGCGCTGGATTTGCCCTCCATGCTGACAGGCACGCCGGTAATGGCTTTAATCACCGGGTTCTCATAGCCACAGTCTTTCAATGGACCCGTTGCGCCCATTTCCACCGCCACCAGCGAGCGCGGCACGGTCATCAGTCGCACCACCGCTGCCAGCACTTTAGGCAGCAATCCCTGGTGCGCCAGCTGCATCGCCGTATTGCCGAAGCCACAGGCGGTGTCGCCGCCGGGCACCACCTTGTGGCGGTGCGCGATGTCCACGATAGCTGCCCACAACGTCTCCATGTCGCGCGGCGCCAGCACGCCCAGCGCGAAGGCGATGCCCTCCATATCCCCCTGCACCAGTGCGTGGTCGTTGACCTCTTTGCCACCGGTGCTTTCGATGGAGAGAATATCCGCGCCCGCCTCCGCGCACCGTTCGAAGGCTGTCAGCATGGTGGCGAACAGATGCCCGCTACGCATTCGGGGCGGACGTTCCTGTTCGCGGATGTCGGCGATGGTGACGCGCAGCGCGGAACGCAATCCGTACCTCTGCCCGAACTGTTCCATGACCTGCTTGATGTCCGCAGTGACCAGCGCGCCCCAGTCGGGGTGCAGGGTGAGCTCGTACAGGTGCTCCAGTTCCAGCACAATCGCAGAAAGCCCCTGTTGTACGGCGCGGGTGAGGATGCGTTCCACCATCTCGCGGAACCGCTGGCGCACATCGGGGAGCGTCTCTTCACGTATGGACATCGGCGGCAGGGTGAAGTTGACCTCGGGGATAACCTGCCCTGCCCCAATGAGCACTCCGTTCCCACAGGCGAGAGGCTTTGCCGCCGAACCGAAGAGCATCTCCTCCGCAGAGGCGTAGACCATTTGCGTAACCGGCTTGCGAGAATCTGGCATCATGAACCTCCTGTCAAAGGCCTGCTAGCGAAGATAATTTCCGTACCCTTTGGGGCAAATCCTGTGCCACCTGATTCCGATACGTGACAGCTGCAAGCGGATGATAGCTTGCCCTGTGGAGCGGAGAGCGTGTATAATGGCGTCAGCATTTCGATCGCTCGAACAGGAAACGCGGGATGGAAGGTGAACCACTGGTACTCTCCGTAGACGTGGGTACCACGAATATCAAAGCGGGGGTCGTCGACGCGCACGGGCGGGTGTTGCGGGTGGTTCAGCAGGAGCTGCCCCTGGCGCGCGATGAGAACGGCAAAGCGGAACACGACCCGCACCTGTTATGGGAAACCTTTGGTGCAGTGGCGCGGCAGGTCACCGAAGGCTACGGGCAGAAGATACGCGCCCTGGTGCTGTCCGCATACCAGCTCAGCCTGCTGGCAGTGGATGAAACGGGTGGGACGCTGACCGGCATTATCACCCTTCTGGACACGCGCCCCCGGCAGACCTATCCCCGGCTGATGGAGCAGATAGACGCACACCAGTTATACCAGCGCACAGGTTGTCCGCCGCTGTTCCATTATCCGTTTTCCAAAATCTTCTGGCTGAAAACCACCCATCCCGACCTTTTTGCCAGAGCGCGGTGGCTGGTGGGGGCGAAGGACTATCTGATTTACCGGCTGACCGGGCAGTGGGTGACGGAAGCCAGTTTGGGCACGGCAACGCAGCTGATGAACCTGCACAGTCTGCGATGGGATGAGGTTGCGCTGGGCGTGCTGGAACTGGACGCCGGGCGACTGCCCGAGCCGGTGGAAGCAGATAGGGTGCTGGTAACCCTGCCTGAGGAGGTTTGCGCCCGGCTGGGTGTGGCAGAAGGATGCCGGCTGGTGCCGGGCGTGTACGACGGGGGTGCGGTGGCTATCGGCATCGGTGCGCTGGTGGGAGGGGCTGGGGCAATCAATCTGGGCACTACCGCGATGTTGCGCGTGGCAATGCCCCAGCCGGTGCTGGACGCCGACCCCGCGATGAGGCTGCAGACCTGTTACCTTGCCTGCGGCAGGTGGTTTCCGGGTGGAGCTATCAATAACGCGGGCATCACCTTGCGCTGGCTGCGTGACAGCGTTTTGGGTATGGACTACGAGGCGATGAACCGCGAAGGAGAGCGCGTTTCCGACACGGCGGGGCTGTTCTTCTTGCCCTTCCTCAGTGGGGAACGCAACCCGCAAATCGGCAATGCCGCATCGGGAGTGTTTTTTGGACTGCGCGGCTACCACACACGGGGACATGTGGTTCGGGCGGCAATGGAAGGGGTGTGTTTCGCCCTGCGCATCGTATACGACGCATTGCGAGAGAACGGTGTGGTTCCGCGGGAGATTCGCATCGGTGGTGGTGGGGTGCGTTCGCCGTTGTGGATGCAAACGATGGCGAATGTGCTGGGAATCCCGTTGCAGGTGAGCCAGGTGGAGGAGCCCGGGCTGGTCGGCTCGGCGATACTGGGGTATACTGCTCTGGGCGTGTATGCGGATGTAGAGCAGGCAACGCAGGCAATGGTGCGAACCGGCAGGCAGTACCTGCCTCAGCAGGATGCGGTGGAGGCGTACGCGGAGAAATACCGGTTCTTCCAGCAGCTGATGGATGACCTGGCGCAGGCTTTCCAGAGACACGCCCGTCTTGTCACACCATGAAGGAAAGGGAGCCAGGATGTTCAATAAACCTGTAGCCGCAGGAGGTGGATTATGAGCTATATCGAGGAGCTGTTCTCGGTGAAGGGTAAAGTGGCTTTGTTCACAGGTGGTGCCGGTGTGCTGGCAGGCGCCATTGCGAAAGGCCTCGGCAGGGCGGGAGCGCGCATCGTGCTGACCGACATCGCGCCGCTGGAGGTGCGTCTGCAAGAGTTGCGCCAGCTGGGTCTCGAGGCGTACGGCTACTGCATGGACGTGCTGGATAAAGCGGATATCGAGCGGGTGGCAGAGCAGGTGAAACAGGAGGTGGGCACGGTAGATGTTTTGTTGAACGCGGCGGGCGGCAATATGCCCGAAGCCTCCACCTCGCCTGACCGGCGTTTCTTCGACCTGCCCGTAGAAGCCCTGCAGCAGGTGGTGAACCTGAACCTGTTTGGCGGGGCGATACTGCCCAGTCAGGTATTTGCGAAGCAGATGCTGGAGAACGAGGCGGGCGGTGTCATCATCAACTTCTCGTCCATGTCGGCGTTCAAGCCGCTGACGCGCGTGCTGGGCTACTCCGCAGCGAAGGCGGCGGTGAGCAACTTCACGCAGTGGTTGGCGGTGCATATCGCGCAGGAGTACTCGCCCAAAGTGCGGGTCAACGCCATCGCGCCTGGCTTTTTCCTGACCAAGCAGAACCGCTACCTGCTGCTGGACGAAGCGGGCAACCTGACGCCGCGCGGGCAGGCAATCATCGCGCACACTCCGATGGGACGCTTTGGCGAACCGGACGACCTGGTAGGCACCATTATCTGGCTGGCGTCGCCGGCGAGCGCGTTTGTCACAGGAGCGGTTATTCCGATAGACGGGGGGTTCAGCGCGTTTGCGGGAGTGTAGGGGGGTACACTCCCGCCGAGCTGCTAGAACTGGAAGAGGCTATCGGGCAAGCCTTCGTTCACGTACAGGTTCACGTAGGTGGTGACGCCGCCCAGCTTGCCTTCGGCGTTGTACACCTCTACCCGCGTGGGTACCCAGATGCCCGGTGCGGCTTCTACCGGGTTCTTGTAGTAAAAGGTTGCCATCAGCTTGCCCTGCTGGTTATACCACTGCCGCTTGACCACCGTGCGGGTTTTACCATCCATCCACACGATGTGTTTGGAAGTGTCGTCGGAGTTCGCCCACGTCAACTCAAACACCGGGTAGCGCACGCCACCCTCCTGATCGTAGCGCAGGAACTTCGCGTTGACCAGCTTCATGAAGCTGGGCGTCAGGATTCCGAAATCCATCAGCGATTGTCGCTTGCCCGGTGCGTTGCTAATGTCGTCGGTGTGTTTGATGGGACCTGCCGAGACGTGCTTGTAGTTGCCGTTGATGATGTACACCACATTGACCACGCCCACTTTGCTCTCCAGCCGCATCCTGGACGGCTCTTTATAGCGGGCGGTCATCTGTTTGATGCGGTATGAGTTGGCGAAATCTTTATTTATCTTTTCCAGCTCGCGCTGGTTGGCAGCCTGCTGTTTGACGGTAGCACGCAGGTCGTGCAGACGGGTCTGCACGTAATCGTTAATATCCTGCGATTGCGCCATCGCAAAACCGGCGCCATACCACAGTAAACCAAGCAACAGTATCCCTCTGCCGAGCATTCCACACTCCTTTTATCCGCCTTTTGGTTTTCTGCGCAAATATAGACGACAGCACCCCAGCTGGGGTTACCGCCGTCCACGCCACTCCAGCTCTACTCGAGACGCTTCAGACGCTCCAGCAGCTTCGCCTGCTTCTCGAGCAGCTCGGAATGAATCGCCTGCTCCTTCTCCACCACCTCGCGCGGCGCGCGCTGCAGGAACTGCTCGTTGTTCAGCCTGCCTTTGACTCGCAGCAGCTCTTTTTCCAGCGAAGCCAGCTCCTTCTGAATGCGCTGCCGCTCCTTCTCCAAGTCTACCGCCTCCAGCTGCAGGTACACGTCCGCCAGTTCACAGTGCGTAGCAACCGCTTTGACGCCCTCCGGCAGGCTCTCCACGACGGTCATCGGCTCCACCCGTTGCAGGGTGCGAATCACTGGTTCGTACTCCTGCAGGAGTGCAGCTGCGTGCGGCGACGACGGCACGACAAACACATTCGCCTTCAGCGAAATGTCAAAGCCTATCTCCGTACGCAGGGCACGGATGGTACGCACCGCCTCTATCAATCGTTGCATACGTGCTTCTGCCTCCGGCGCGTTCCACTGCAGCTGCTCTGTCGGGAAGGGGGCGACCATGATGCTTTCGCCTTCATGCGGCAGGCTCTGCCAGATTTCTTCCGTGATGTAAGGCATAAAGGGATGCAGCAGGCGCAGGGTATGCTCCAGCACCACGCTCAACACACGCTGGGCGACCTCCCGCTCAGTGCCCCCTGCGTTCAGGCGCGGTTTGCACATCTCGATATACCAGTCGCAATACTCATCCCACAGGAACGAGTAGATGGCTTTGGCGGCGTCGTCCATGTCGTAGCTTTCCAGCGCGCTGTTGACCGTGCGGATGGTGTGGTTCAGACGGCTCAGTATCCAGCGGTCGATATCGTTCATCTGCTCGTCTGCAGGCAACGAACCGTCGAACCGCTGGCGGAACCCCTCGTCCAGATTCATCAAGACAAAGCGGGAAGCGTTCCAGATTTTGTTGCAGAAGTTACGTGCCTCTTCTACCTGACTGTGCCTGCCATGCTGGATGCTGGCGAAGCGGATATCCTGTCCCTTCGCGGTGCGCACCAGCAGGGCGAAGCGCAGCGCATCTGCCCCATACATCTCAATCAGGTCCAGCGGGTCTACACCCGTTCCCAGCGACTTACTCATGCGCCGCCCCTGCTCGTCCAGCACGGTGGCATAGATGTACACATCGCGGAAGGGCACGTCGTTCATGAAGTACAGCCCCGTCATTATCATGCGCGCCACCCACAGGTAGATGATGTCACGCGCGGTAATCAGCACGGAGGTGGGATAGTAAGTTTTCAGGTCGCCGGTCTGCTCGGGCCAGCCCAGCACGGCGTGGGGCCACAGCGCAGAGGAAAACCAGGTATCCAGCACGTCTTCGTCCTGACGGATGGATTTGCCATCCGCCTTCTGCCGTGCCTCTTCTTCCGACCGCGCGACGATGTACTCCCCGTCTTCGGTAGTCCACACGGGGATGCGGTGTCCCCACCACAGCTGGCGCGAGATGCACCAGTCCTTGATGTTCTCCATCCAGTCCAGATAGGTACGGGCATAGCGGTCAGGGATGAAGCGGATGCGCCCTTCTTTCACCGCGTCGATAGCGGGCTGGGCAATGGCTTTCATGCGCACGAACCACTGCTCCGATAGCAACGGTTCGATGACCGTATCGCAGCGGGCGCAGGTTGCCACGGGCACCACATAGTCCTCTACCTTCTCCAGCAGCCCCTGCTCCTGCAGGTCTTGCAGCACCTTCTCGCGTGCCTCGTAGCGGTCCAGACCAGCGTATCGCTCACCTGCCTCATCGGTCATGCGCCCGTGTTCGTCGATGACCACCACCTGCGGCAGGTTATGGCGCAATCCACACTCGAAGTCGTTGGCATCGTGTGCTGGCGTGACCTTTACCGCGCCGGTGCCGAACTCGGGTTTGGCGTAATCGTCGGCGATGAAGGGGATTTCCCTGCCCACCAGCGGCAGGAGGATGGTCTTGCCGAACAGGTGCTGGTATCGCTCGTCGGCGGGGTTGGCGGCAACGGCGGTGTCGCCCAGCATCGTCTCAGGGCGAGTGGTCGCGACCACCACATGTCCGGAACCATCTTTGAACGGGTAGCGGATGTAGTAGAGCTGCGACGGCTGGTCTTCATGCTCCACTTCGATATCGGAGAGGGCGGTCAGGCAGCGGGGACACCAGTTGATAACGCGCTTGCCCCGGTAGATATGCCCGTCCTCCCACCAGCGCACGAAGCATTCCATAATGGCGTTCACATAGCCTTCGTCCATCGTGAATCGGGTGCGGCTCCAGTCGAAGGAACATCCCAGCCGCTGGAACTGGGTGAGGATGACCCCGCCGTATTCGCGCACCCAGTCCCACACGCGCTCTAAGAACTTCTCTCTGCCGAGGTCGTGGCGCGTCAGCCCCTCGCGGCGCAATTGCTTCTCCACCACGTTCTGGGTGGCGATGCCCGCGTGGTCGGTGCCGGGCACGCACAGGGTGTTGTAGCCCTGCATCCTGCGCCAGCGGATGAGGGTATCGTGGATGGTGTAGCACAGCGCGTGCCCGATATGCAGGGAGCCAGTGACGTTCGGTGGGGGAATGGTGATACAGTATACGGGTTTTCCAGGCGCGGGATTGGGTGCAAAGTAGTTTTTCTCGCTCCAGTAGCGATACCATTTCTCCTCCACTTGCGTGGGGTCGTACACTTTCGGGATATTGGTCGCATCCGCCATGCGCTTGCCGTCTCCTGTGAAAAAACTTCTGCCTTACAGATTATACTGCACGCGCGAGCAGGGGGGCAAGGTTGGGAGGAGGTACGCCAACGTCACTCAGGGTGACTGTTGTTCTGGAGGGACGATTGCCTTGAGAGCTTCGATAAGGGAGGGAAGGTCGTGTTTTACGGTAGCGTACACAATACGCCAATCTATCGCGTCATAACCGTGTACGACACGGTTGCGCATGGAAACAGCTGCAGCCCATGGGATTTCCGGGTGCTGGGCACGTGTGGCCATATCCACACGATTGGCCGCCTCCCCAATGATGACAATCTGGCTGAACATGAACCACTGGGCATCTTCGTCGGCAAGGAACTCTTCCTCCGTACTTGCACCCAGACGGCTGACAGCCCGTTGTGCTGCAATCAACATATCCAGCATCGCCGCTGCGGGGTCATGCGGCATAGATGACCTCGGCACTATCCAGTATCGCTTGGCGCCGGATGTAGTTCGCGCTGCGCTCGATGCCGCTTCTGGGGACAAGCTGCACGCGGCGTCCGAAAAGCGCGGCAAACTCTTGCTCCGCCTCATATAGTTGCATCAGCGACCATCTGGCATCTGGAGCGAAAGTAACCAGCAGGTCGACGTCGCTTTCACTGTGGAAGTCTGACCTCAGTACCGAGCCGAACGCCTCCAGCTTGACGATGCGCCACTTACGACAGAGGCGTTCCAGCTTGCGTCTATCCAGCCTTAACGCGCCCACCCGCATTTTGCGTACGCTCCTGAAGCCGTTTGGAGCATGCATCCTGATTATACTTCACCTTCGAGCGGAGGGGCAAGGCAAAAAATGCACCACAGAAGGTCTCTATCACCCTTGACATTTATCCTGACTAAAGGTATCATCATAGTAAACTAATGCAGGAGGCGTTTGCAATGAACCTGTACCTCATCGAGAGCAGTTGCAATGGTGTAGAGCGTGCGCTACTCGAACAGCGACTTCAGGCAGTGGAAACGCGCGCCGAGCTGCTGGAAGCCCAGGCGAGCGCACAGGACAACCGCCTGTATGTGGTGTTGCTGGCGTCAGATGAACAGGCGGCACGCGAGGCGTTTGCCCGCAGCGGCTTGCAGGCAGAGCTGGTGAAGCAGGTGCGGCTGGTCGGGCAGGATTTGGAGACCGTACGCCAGCGCAAAGCGCGAGCGAACTACCTCGTAGAGTGGAACCTGCCTGCGGGGTTAACGATGGAAGCCTATCTGAAGCGCAAGGCGGAAAAGTCGCCGCTGTATGCTCAGGTGCCTGAGGTGAAGTTCGAGCGCACCTACGTCTGCGAGGACATGAGCAAGTGCCTGTGCCTGTATGACAGCCCCGACGAGCAAACAGTGCTGAAGGCTCGCGAGGTAGTCGGTGCGCCTGTAGACCACCTGACCACCATCCAGAACGTGCGATAAGGAGGCATACCGTGGCAGCACAAACGATACGCGAGCAGCTAGCGGCATCCGCGCTCGCGATGAACGAAGGGCATGGGGATGCCCACCACGCACTGCAGCTACTGGCGGAGCAACGCTACCTGCACCACGGCGTGCCCCGAGAAATGGGTGGCGAGGGCGACACCTTGTGGGAAGCGGTGCAAGCCATTGCCGAGGTCTCCGCAGAGTGTCTCACCACAGCGTTTCTGTTCTGGTGCCAGCGGGTGTTCATCGAGTACCTGCTGCACACGCCCAACACCGACCTGCGCGACACCCTGCTGCCTGACCTGTTAACCGCCCGCCGCGCGGGAGCGACGGGACTATCCAACGCCATGAAGTATCTCGGCGGTCTGGAGCCACTGCGCACGCGGGCGGTGTTGCATGAGGATGAGATTCAGCTGGACGGTCATCTCCCGTGGGCGTCGAATTTGCGGGTCAATCGTTTTGTAGTGGCTGTGGCAGCGCAGGTGGACGAACGGCAGGCAATCGTGGCGGCGGTACCCGCGGAGGCGCAGGGAGTGGAACGGAGCGAGACGTTTCAGCTGCTGGGCTTGCAGAGCTCCGAGACCGCGTCGTTGACGCTGCGTTCCGTGCGGCTCCCCCGACGCTGGCTGCTCAGCGACAACGCGCACGACTTTCTCCAAAGCGTTCGTCCGCGCTTTCTGCTGTTACAGTGCGGGCTGCCGATGGGCATAACGCGGCGGGCATTGCAGGAAGCATCGGCGAAAATGCAGGGTGCGAAGGCGATTCTGGAACAGCGGGTGGAGACCGCCTGCCGACAGTGGCATCGGCTACAACGCCGCACGCAACGGCTTGCGCAGCAGAGACGATACGGACAGTCCGACCTGCGTCGGCTGTTTCAAACACGCATCCAGTGGGTGGATCTGGCTGTGAAGGCGGCGCAGCTTGAACTGGAAGCGGCGGGTGGTGCGGCGTACTTCCGCGACAGCGGCACCGCGCGACGCCTGCGCGAAGTTACCTTCCTGCCGGTGCTGACGCCAAGCACCACCCAGCTGGCGTTGCAACTCAAACAGTCCCAGAAGGAGCCTGCAGCGCGATGAGCAACGCCCAGCCCCTGCTGCGGGTCGCAGACCTGACGAAAGTGTACCGCACGCGCGACGCGGCACTCGTTGCGTTCGAGCATATCTCCTTCGAAGTGCGGCAGGGAGAGATTGTGTGCCTGCTGGGTCCCAGTGGCTGTGGCAAATCGTCGCTGCTGCTCACCATCGCTGGACTGCAGCCCGCAGACGCGGGGGAGGTGCTTCTGAACGGAAACCCGCTGCGCGAGCCACACCCTGACGTGGCGGTCGTGTTCCAAGACCCCTGTCTGCTACCCTGGCGCAAAGTGTGGTCGAACGTCGCTCTGGGGTTGCAGATGCAGCGGGAGAAGTTACCCGCCGCGGTGTTGCGTCGCAGGGTAGAGAGCGTGCTGTGTGCTGTGGGGCTGGAGGCGTTCGCACGCCACTATCCCCACCAGCTGAGCGGCGGCATGGCGCAACGGGTTGCGCTGGCGCGGGCGTTGGTGCGGAACCCCTCCCTGTTGCTGCTGGACGAGCCGTTCGCCGCGCTGGATGCCCACACCCGCCACCATCTGCAAGGCACCCTGCTGCAGCTGGTGCACCGGCAGAACACGACCTGCCTGCTGGTCACTCACGATATCGACGAGGCGCTGTTTCTGGCAGACAGGGTACTGCTCATGAGCGCACGTCCAGGGCGCATCGAGCAGCAGTGGCACATCAACGTGCCGCATCCGAGGCAGTATCGAGACCCCCAGATGATACATCTTCATACCACGATTGTCGAGCATCTCGCCAGACACAGTACACTACGTGAAGAGGCGAAGGAGGTTGCGGATTGGGTCATTTGAACTGTTGTCAGGCTTTCTCGATGGCGGCGATTGGCGCGTTACTGGCGCAGACACCCTCGGCATCCCAGCGTGCTAAGGAACAGCCGGTGCGTATCGGCTACCTGCCCATCACCGACGCCGCGCCCCTGCTGGTGGCACATGCACGCAAAATGTTCGAAGCGGAAGGGCTTACTGCGGAACAACCCCGCCTGTTCCGCGCCTGGCCGAATCTGGTGGAAGCTTTCATCGCGCGGCAGGTGAACGTGGTGCATATCCTGATGCCTACGGCTATCCTGCTGCGTTACGGAAATCGGTTCCCCGCGAAGGTGGTGGCATGGAATCACACCAACGGCTCCGCCATCACGGTGCAGCCGCAGATTCGCTCCCTGCAGCAACTGGGTGGACAGCAGGTAGCCATTCCGTTTTACTACTCCATCCACAACGTGATACTCCAGGAGCTGTTGCGCCGAGAGGGGCTGCAGCCTGTGCTGCGTCCACAGGGGAAAAAGCTGCGCGAGAACGAAGTGGGGCTGGTGGTGATGCCGCCCCCTGAGATGGTCTCTGCCCTGGCGAACCGCTCCATCGCTGGCTATATTGTGGCAGAACCCTTTAACGCCGCCGCGGAAACCAACCGCGTCGGGCGGGTGCTGCGGCTGTCTGGGGATGTGTGGCGCGACCATGCCTGCTGCGTCGTGTTGATGCACGAGGACGACCTGCAACAGCGACCCGATTGGACGCAGGCGGTGGTGAATGCCGTCGTGAAAGCGCAGCAGTGGATCCGCCAGAATCGGATAGAAACCGCCCGCCTGCTGTCGCGAGAGGCAGGCAAATACACGCCTCACCCGCAAGCAGTGCTGCTGCGCGTGCTGGTGCAGTACGACCCCGTTTTCTACCAGCACGAGGGTGCCATCCGGCACAAAGCGTGGCGGGTGCCGCGCATCGACTTTCAGCCGTATCCCTTCCCTTCGTATACGGCGTTGCTGGTGCGCCTGTTGCAGCGCACGCAGGTGGAGGGCAACCGCGACTTCCTGCGCACGCTCAAGCCCGAGCAGGTGGCGCGGGATTTAGTCGATGACCGTTTCGTGCGCAAGGCGATTGCCGCCGCGGGCGGGACATCCAGTTTCGGGTTGCCCAGGCAACTCACCCGAACGGAGGCGTTCGAGCCGTGACCACTGCGATGCATTCCGCCGCTCTACCTTCCGCCCGATGGCATCGGAAGCTGTTGCCGCTGGCTGGGATTGGCGTGTTGCTGATGGGGTGGCAGGTGTGGAGCTTATCGCGCGGGGCGGAAGGCGTTCTGGCATCGTTTGCTCCCCTGCCCACCTTCCGCAGTTTGTGGGACCTGCTCAGCACTGGCGCGTTGACGCCACACATCGCAGTCAGCCTGAAGCGCGTGATACTCGGGCTGGCCATCGGAAGCGCAGTCGGGGTGCCGCTGGGCGTGTTGCTGGGCACAGTGGGCTGGCTGGAACGCGCCAGCACCCTGGTGTTGCAGCTGCTGCGCATGATTTCCCCACTGGCGTGGATGCCCATCGCCATCATGGTATTCGGTGTGGGCGACGCGCCAGCTTATTTTCTGATTGGCATCGCGACGGTGTTCCCCATGATGCTGAACACACGGGCAGGCATCTCGCACATCGATAAGCAGTGGATACTGGCAGTTCGCAGTATGGGCGCGCGCCGCTGGGAACTGGTGCGTCTGGTGTATTTGCCTGCGGTGTTAACCCATGTATTGACTGGCTTTCGGCTGGCGGTGGGCATCGCATGGATTGTGCTGGTTCCAGCGGAGATGCTGGGGGTTAGCGCAGGTCTAGGTTATTACATTCTGGACACGCGCGACCGTCTCGCCTACAGCGAGATGATGGCGGTGATCCTGGTTATCGGTGGGCTGGGCTATTGTTTCGATGCAGCCGCACGGTGGTTGTCGCGTCGCCTGACCCCCCATCTACAATCGGAAGCAGGATAATCGGATAGACATAACCAATATCAGTGTGAAAAGGAGGCATGTGTCGATGAGAAAAGTCACCTGTTTCGCTGTCGCCGCGGTTAGCCTGCTGATGGTGGCGGCGACCGCCCAGCAACCCACCATTCAGGGCAGCTGGCGCTTTCGTGTGGAGGACTGGCAGTGGTTCAATGTGCAGGGGTTCGACTCCGACTACACCTATGCCCATTCTCTACTGCGCCTTGCACTGAGCGGCAGCTCAGGGAACTCTGTGTGGACTGCCGAGCTGGCGCAAGCGTCGCTGTTCAGCCTACCGAACGCTGTTGCGCCGCCCCCCGCGGGACAGCTGGGACTCGGCGGAACTTTACGAGCGGTCAACGGTGATAACCGCGCAAGCCTGTTCCTGAAACAGTTGAGCATCCAGTGGAAACGGGATTGGGGAACCGTTCAATTGGGGCGGATGGAGTATGCCGATGGGCGCGAGGTCACTGTCAAAGACGCGGGATTGAACTGGTTGCACACGAACCGAATCAGTAACCGTCTCATCGGTCCGTTCGGTTTCGCCCCTGTGACTCGCTCGTTCGATGGGGTATTGGTTCAGCTGGGGAGTGACTCATCGCGCTGGGTGGCGTTTGCTGCTTATCCCACGCAAGGCGCTTTCGACCTGAACGGCAACCCGACACTGACCCGGGTGAACCAGCTCTATCTGGCGTATGCGCGCGCCCACGAGAAAGGCGGTACCAATTACGACTGGCGTCTCTTCTGGGGATGGTTTCGCGACTCGCGCGATGTGCTGAAGGTGGACAACCGCCCACTGGCTGCACGACAGGCAGATACCGACGAAGTGCGCGTGTGGACACTGGGCGGACACTGGGTGCAGGATTGGAACAGCGCCGCCGGTCGGGCTGACCTGTTGTTGTGGGCAGCACTGCAGGGCGGGGAGTGGGGGCGTTTGAGCCACTCCGCATACGCGCTGGCGGCAGAAGCGGGTTTCCAGTTCCCAACTATGTGGAAACCCTGGGTGCGTGTCGGCTACTACCTCGGTTCCGGCGATGGCGATAACGCGGACGATACACACAAGACCTTCTTCCCCGGTACTTTCACGCCACGCCTGTACGCCCTGACCCCGTTCTACAACACGATGAACCTGGAAGATACCTTTATACAGGTGATGTTGACGCCGCATCCACGCTGGTCTCTTCGAGCGGATTTCCATCGCCTGCGTCTGCAGCGCAGCGAAGACCTGTGGTACGCCGGAGGCGGCGCCTTCGACAACGCCACCTTCGGCATCGCAGGCAGACCGTCCGGGGGCAATCGCGACCTCGCGGATGTGTTCGACATCTCCCTGAACTACCGTGTCGATGACAACCTGCAGCTATCGGTCTATAAAAGCTGGGTTCAGGGCAGAGGCGTTGTCCGTTCGGTCTATCCTGCTGGCGACGACGGCGGGCTATTTTTCATCGAGGCGAACTATCGGTTCTGACGCCTTTGGTGCCTGCACGATTGCTTAGGGCGGGCGACAAGCCCGCCCCTGTCATTGTTTTTGGCGTGCATCGGCAGGCGTGCGTAGCAAGTGGCATCACCATCGCAGACTGGTTCTCGGTCAGGTTCCCATTACCTTTACAAATACCTTCGCCAGTGAGTATAATGTGTCGGGTGTTCTGTGCAAGGCTTCAGCATTTTTGGTTTGAGGAGGTGATGGAATGCAGGGAATCATTATCGCCGGTGGGTTCGGAACGCGCTTCCGTCCGCTGACTTACACCCGTCCGAAACCTCTCATGCCCATCTTGAACCGCCCGCTGCTGGAGTATCAGGTTGCATTGTTGAAGACGCATGGCGTGGATGAGATTGTATTCGCCACCAACTACATGGCTGAGGCGATTGAAAAGCATTTTGGGGATGGCAGCCGCTTCGGCGTGAAGATGCGCTACGCGCAGGAGGACCAGCCTCTGGGCACGGCAGGCGCCATCCGCAATGCGGCAAAGAGCCTCTGGAGACAGGAAACGGTTGCTGTATTCAACGGCGACATTGTGACCGACTTCGACCTGAGCGCGATCATAGACCTTCACCGACAGCGTGGAGCGCGCGCCACCATTGCCCTGAAGGCTGTGCCCAGCCCCAACCCTTACGGCGTGCTGGACCTGGACAGCGAAGGCAGGGTTCTGGCGTGGCGAGAGCCAACAGAGGAGCAGAAGAAGGCGCTGGCAGCCAACCCGAATGTAGAGCAGACCGGCTGGGATTACATCAACGCGGGATTCTATGTGCTGGAGCCGGAGGTGATCGAGAGCATTCCCGAAGGCAGAATGGTGTCGATAGAGCGCGAAATCTATCCGCGCATGATTGCGCAGGGAGAAGGCTTGTATGGCGCGCCTGCCGAGGGCTACTGGGTCGATGTGGCCGGTCCCACACAGTACTGGAAGGTCACCAACGACCTGCTGCGTGGGCGGGTGCGCGTTCCCCTGCCCGGTGCGCCGCTGAGGGAGGGCTTGTGGTGCATGGAAGGCGCGCAGGTGTGTGCGACTCTCGATTCGGGAGCACTGGCACACATCGGGGAAGGTGCAGTGGTTGAGGACGGCGTACACCTGCGTGGTACGGTGGTCATTGGTGCAGGCTGTCATATCGAACGGGGGTGCGTGTTGGAGGATTGCGTGTTGCTGGAGAGAGTGCATCTCGGCGAGGGGACCGACCTGACGCGCGTGATTTGCGATTGCGATGTGTCTGTTGCCGCAGGTAGCCGCATCAGCGATGCGGTCATCGCAGCGGGTAGCCGTATCGAGCGCGAAAGTCGATTGGGGACGAGCTGGTGATTACTCTACTGAACCAAACCTGCGATGCCACTGGAGAGGAAAGTAGCGTGAGCAAGACGATCCATGTTCCGCTGGTAGACCTTCAAGCGCAGTATCGTGCCCTGTGTGAGGAGATAGATACTGCTGTTGCCCGGGTGCTGGAGAGCGGGCGGTTCATATTAGGTGAGAACGTGCAGTATCTGGAAGAGGAGATAGCCACGCTGTGCGGGGCACGCTTTGGTATCGGGGTGGCGTCCGGCACCGATGCACTGGAGCTGTCTCTGGCGGCGGTGGGTATTGGCCCGGGCGATGAGGTGATTACCACCCCTTTCACTTTTGGAGCCACTACCGAGGTGATCGTGCGTCTGGGAGCGAAGCCGGTGTATGTAGACATCGACCCCGACACCTATAATATCGATGTGAACGCGATAGAACGCGCCATCACGCCGCGCACCCGCGCATTATTGCCTGTGGACCTGTTCGGGCAGATGACCGACCGGCAGGCGCTATGGCGTATTGCACAGGAGCACGGACTGTACCTGATTAACGACTCGGCGCAGGCTATCGGTGCGCAGCAGAACGGCATGCCGGTCGCCGCAGTTGGTCACGCCACCGCTTTGAGTTTCTATCCGACCAAGAATCTGGGGGCATTTGGAGACGGCGGCATTGTGCTGTGCAGCGATGAGGAGATCGCCCGGCGGGTGAGACAACTTCGCGTGCATGGTGCGGAAGGTGGGGCGTATTTCTACCAGGTGCCCGGCTACTGCAGCCGTCTCGACGAAATACAGGCGGCAATACTGCGGGTGAAGCTGCCCCATCTGGAGGTCTGGAACGAACGCCGCCGCCAGAACGCCCGTCGGTACATGGAATTGCTGCAGGGCACTGAAGCCGTGTTGCCGGTTACCGCGCCGGGCAATCTGCACACCTATCACCAGTTCACTATTCGGCACCGGCAGCGAGATGCCTTGCAGGCGTACCTGAAGGAACATGGCATCGCTACCGCTGTGTACTACCCGTTGCCTTTGCACCTGCAGGAGGCATACCGGCATCTGGGGTATAAACGCGGTGACTTTCCCCATGCGGAACGCGCTGCGGAAGAGGTACTCTCCCTGCCAGTGCATCCCGAACTGAGTGTGGAACAGATCGATTACGTGGCTGCGATGGTGCGGCAATTCGAGGAGGAAAACCCGTCATGAAAGCAATGATTCTGGCGGCGGGCGTGGGTTCGCGTCTCGACCCGCTGACCCGCAACGTGCCCAAACCGATGGTGCCCATCGTGAACCGACCGGTGATGGAGCACATCGTGGAGCTGCTGAAGCGACACGGCTTCCATGAAATCATGGTGAATCTGCACTATCTCGGCGAGCAGATAGAGAACCACTTCAGGGACGGTTCTCAGTGGGGTGTGCGCATCCACTACTCCAAAGAAGACCGCCTGTGGGGGGATGCCGGTAGCGTCAAACGATGTGAACACTTCTTTGACGACACCTTCTTGGTTATCGGCGGGGACGACATCACGGATTTGGACCTTACTCGACTGTTGCGCTATCACAAGGAGAAGCACGCCATCGCCACCATCGCCCTCTCGCTGGTCGATGACCCCTCGGAGTACGGCATCGCCCTGCTGAACGAGCGGGGACGCATCACCCGGTTCCTGGAGAAACCGCGCGGCGAGGTCATCTTCTCCAACGCTGCCAACACCGGCGTGTATGTGTTCGAGCCGGAGATATTCGACCTGATCCCGCGTGGCGTCACCTACGGTTTCGGTGCTAACCTGCTGCCGCTGTTGCTGGAGCAGCGCCGACCGTTCTACGGGTTCCTCACCTCGTCGTACTGGAAGGACGTGGGCAACCTGCGCACCTACCAGCAGACACACGTGGACGCCATGCAGGGCAGGGTTGCGCTGCGCATACCCTACCCCGAAACGCGCAAATACGTGTGGATAGGCAGTAACGTGAAGATCGACCCCACCGCCGAAATCGGCTACCCCGTCATCATCGGCAACAACTGCGAAATCGGTCCGGGCGCGAAGGTGTTGGAATACACGGTGCTGGGCGACAATTGCGTGGTGGAGGACAACGCCACCGTACAGGAGAGCATCCTGTGGGAAGGCGCGGTGGTGATGCGCGACACCATGCTGGTGCGCTGTGTGGTGGGTAAGGGCTGTCGCGTGAAGTCTAATGCGGCGGTGTTCGACGGCGTCATCGTCGACCCCGTGCGCAAAAACAATTACGTTGGCACTTGATGGATGACAGGAGGAGTATTGCATGAACTACGATGTGAAGGACCTTGCCCTTGCGGACAAGGGGCAGTTGCGCATCGAGTGGGCAGAACAGGACATGCCTGTGCTGCGCCTCATCCGCGAGCGGTTTGCCCGAGAGAAGCCGCTGGAAGGCGTTCGGCTTGCGGCGTGCCTGCACGTGACCACCGAGACGGCGAACCTGGCAATAACGCTGAAAGCGGGGGGCGCGCAGGTCGCGTTGTGTGCGTCGAACCCACTGTCCACGCAGGACGATGTGGCAGGTGCCCTCGTCAAGCATCATGGCATTCCCGTTTTCGCCATTAAGGGCGAGGACCACGAGACCTACTACAAGCACATCCACGCGGTGCTGGACACGCAACCGCACATCACGATGGATGACGGAGCGGATTTGGTCTCCACCCTGCACTCGCAGCGACAGGAATTGTTGCCGAACGTGCGCGGCGGCACGGAAGAGACCACCACGGGCGTTATCCGCTTGCGTGCGATGGCGAAAGACGGCGTGCTGCGCTACCCCATCATCGCCGTCAACGACGCCGATACCAAGCACCTCTTCGATAACCGCTACGGCACCGGGCAAAGCACCATCGACGGCATCCTGCGGGCGACGAACATCCTGCTTGCCGGGCGCACAGTGGTGATAGCAGGTTACGGCTGGTGCGGACGCGGCGTGGCCATGCGCGCCAAAGGCATGGGGGCGCATGTCATCGTGACGGAGACCGACCCCCTGCGCGCGCTGGAAGCGGTGATGGACGGCTATCAGGTAATGCCGATGGCAGACGCTGCCCGCGTGGGAGATGTGTTCGTCACGCTGACCGGCGATATCCACGTCATTCGCGAAGAGCATTTCGCCGTGATGAAGTCGGGCGCGATTGTCGCCAATTCGGGTCACTTCAACGTGGAGATCGATATCGACGCGCTGGAGCGGATGAAGACGTCCAAACGGCGCATCCGCGAGTTCGTGGACGAGTACGTGCTGCCCGACGGGCGCAAGATATTCCTGCTGGGCGAAGGGCGGCTGATTAACCTCGCGGCGGCGGAGGGGCACCCTGCCAGCGTCATGGACATGAGCTTCGCCAATCAGGCGCTCAGCGCGGAGTATATCCATCAGCATGCCCACACGCTGGAGAAGCAGGTTTACCGCGTGCCGCTCGAGCTGGACAAGCAGATTGCCCGCCTGAAGCTGGACGCGATGGGCATTCGCATTGACACACTGACGCTGGAACAGCAAGAGTACCTGACTTCATGGGAGATGGGCACGTAGAGAAGATGTTCAAATCGGCTTTAAAGCAGGCGGCGGCAGCCATTCTGCAACGGCAGCGCGCGGACGGTGCCATCCTAATGGCGCCCGCTGACCAGCCTGTTAACTCACTCATCCCCTATTTCGCCAACCTGGCGGCCATTGGTCTGGCAGCCGCATACCCACGCACGCGCGATGCGTCGCACCGGGTGGCGGTGGCAAAGTGGCTGCGGTGGTACGCTGCACACCAGAACCCCAACGGTACGATAAGCGATTACCGCCTGCAGGATGGCAATCTGCAACCTACAGGCGATTGCGACTCCACCGACTCCTACGCCGCGACCTTTCTGGAGGCGTTGCACCGCTACGTGGAGGTCTCGCGCGACCGGCAGCTGCTGGATGCGCTCTATACGGCTGCCGTCAAAGCGACAGGGGCAATACGCCTGACCCTGCAGGACGATGGCTTGACGTGGGCAAAGCCCACCTATCGCGTGAAATACCTGATGGACAACGTAGAGGTGTATCGCGGGTGGCAGTCCGCCGCCGCGCTGGCACTGCTGATGAATCGCAAGGGTGAGGCGGACACTTTTCAGCGGTTGGCCGGGCGGGTTCTTCGCGCCATTGATACCATACTCTTCCACGAGGAGAAGGGCTACTACGCCTTCGCGATGAACGAAAACGGCACAATGGAGGCCCGCCTCGAACGCTGGTATCCCGACGTGATGGCGCAGCTGATGGCTGTTGCTTGGCTGCCGCCTGCACCTCGGCGCAAGGAGCTGTTCGGGCGTCTGCGCCAGCAGTTTCAGACGCAGTGGCAGGACGCACTGGAGGGGGGTGAAGTGAGCGTGCTGGTCTGGTGGGGTATGGCAGCACTGGGGGCGGGAGACCGTCCCTTCGCGGAGCGCATCGCGCGCAAGCTGGCGGAAGAGCAAGTGCTGAACCAGCCCCAGCCCGGTCCCGCGGAGTATGGACACATCCTGCGAATCTGCAGCAACTGGTCGTGAGCCACCCCGAATGGAGCAGGTGTCGCTTCTGAAAACCGGTGCGCAGGCTTTGGGGCTCACGCTGGACGACGGGCAGCTGCAGCAATTCGAGACATATGCCCATCGCCTTGACGAAGCCAATGCGCAAATGAACCTGACCTCCGTACCGCCGGATGAGGTGGTGGTGCGCCATTTTCTGGACTCGCTCACGCTGGTTGCCGCGTGGCAACCCATTGCGGGCGCATGGGTGCTGGACGTGGGCACGGGTGCGGGTTTTCCCGGCTTGCCGCTCAAGATAGCCTTTCCGCAAATCCGTCTGGCTCTGCTCGACTCGCGCCACGACCCCTTCCTGTTCCTGCGTCCGCTCTGCGCCGAGCTGGGCATCGACGGGGTAGAGTTCATCCATGCTCGCGCGGAGGAAGCAGCCCGCAAGCCGCAGTGGCGCGAACAGTTCGACATGGTCACGGCGCGGGCAGTGGCGCACCTGTGGGCGCTGGCGGAGTGGACGTTGCCTTTTGTGCGCACGGGCGGGGTGGCGATCTGGATGAAGCGACCCTCACAGCGCAGCGAAATCGACCAAGCGAGAGAGCATATCCTGCACCTGGGGGGAGGCGAACCGCAGGTCATCGAGGTCGGTGTGCCGCACTCGGACATCGTGAACCTGCTGGTGCGCGCGGAAAAGGCTACTCCCACGCCGGAGCGATATCCCCGCGCCACCGCGCGCGTGCTACGGGAAGCGAAACGGTTCAGACACGTTGTGGAAGATGGTGCGGGCAGATAGCATTGCCTCGCGGGTTCATGGCAGGAATCGCTACCGAAGGCGGGAATCAAGGTGCAGACACAACGCGGGAAAGGGAGCAGAGGCTATGTGGAAAATGATGATGCCGGTTTGTTTTCTGGGGGCGATGCTGGCTGTGGCGGGCGCACAGCCTAAAGCCGACTTCTACGTTGCCACGAACGGCAACGATAGCTGGTCGGGCAAGTTGCCTGCACCGAATCGGCAGCGTACCGACGGGCCCTTCGCCACGCTGAAGCGGGCACAGCAGGCGGTGCGAGAACTGCGCCGCACGCAGAGGCTTGACCGACCGGTCGTGGTGATGGTGCGCAAGGGAACCTACATCCTGAGCGAGCCGCTGGTGTTCACCGCAGAAGATTCGGGCACGGCGGAGTCGCCGACGGTGTACGCCGCCTATCCGCGCGAGAAGCCGGTCATCAGCGGGGGCGTTGTGCTGAAGGGCTGGGTGGTGACGCCCGACGGTCGCTGGCAACTGCAGCTGCCGGAGGTGCAGCGTGGCGAGTGGAACTTCATCCAGCTGTGGGTCAACGGGGAGCGTCGCTACCGTCCGCGCCTGCCCAAGAACGGTTATTACACGATTGCCGAGGAGCTGCCGCCGGTGGCAGGAAAGGGTTCCAATAGCTTCGTGTTTCAGAAGGGCGACATCCGCCCCGACTGGTACCGGTTGAACGATGTGGAGGTGCTGGCAACGCAGCTGTGGACGATGGCGCGGCTGCGCATCGCACAGGTGGACACTGAGAAAAACGTCGTGACCTTCACGGGTACGACTTCTCATGACCAGTGGTGGTCCATCCTGCACAAGGGGCATCGCTACTTGGTGGAAAACGTGCGGGAGGCGTTGAGCGAGCCGGGCGAATGGTATCTGGACCGGGGCAGAGGCGTGTTAACCTACCTGCCCAAGCCGGGCGAGACGGTTGAGAAGAGCCTGGTGGTCGCGCCGAAAACCGAGCAGCTGCTGGTGCTGAAGGGCAACGTGGACGCGCGCCAGTGGGTGCAGCATCTGGTCTTCCGCGGCTTGACCTTCGCCCATACCCAATGGGTGACCCCTGCGGAGGGCTACAGCTTTCCGCAGGCGGAAGCGATACTGAACGCCGCCATCCACGCGGAGGGAGCACGGGACTGTGCCTTCGAAGACTGTCGGGTGACCCACACGGGGGCGTGGGCTTTCGAGTTCGGACGGGGTTGCCAACGCAACCGGGTGGAGCGGTGCGAGATGACAGACCTCGGGGCAGGTGGCATCAAAATCGGCGAGATGGCCATCCGCCAGAACGAGGAAGAGGTCGCCAGCCACCACGTCATCCGCGACAATCTCATCGCACATGGCGGCAGGCTTCATCCCGCAGCGGTCGGGGTTTGGATTGGACAGTCACCCTACAATCGCATCGAGCATAACGAAATCGCCGACTTCTACTATACGGGCGTGTCTATTGGCTGGACGTGGGGGTATGGCGAGGCTCTGGCGCACCACAACACCGTCGCCTACAACCATATCCACCATCTCGGGCAGGGCGTGCTATCGGATATGGGTGGTATCTATACGCTGGGCTTCCACGAGGGCACGGTGTTGCACCACAACCTGATTCACGACGTCGAGAGCCTGTCCTACGGCGGCTGGGGCATCTACTTCGATGAAGGCACCACCCGTATCCTTGCGGAAAACAACGTGGTGTATCGCACCAAGACAGGCGGCTTCCACCAGCACTACGGCAAGGAGAACATGGTGCGCAATAATATCTTCGCCTTCGGGCGTGAGGGACAAATCCAGCGGTCGCGTCCGGAGGAGCATCTCTCCTTCACCTTCGAGCGCAATATCCTCTACTGGCGCGAGGGGCCGTTGCTGCATGGCAACTGGGGAGATAATCAGTACAAACTGGACTACAACCTCTACTGGCGCGAGGGCGGCGGCGAGGTGCAGTTCACCAACCTCACCCTGGAGCAATGGCGGGCAAAGGGGCAGGACGTGCATTCGTTGATTGCCGATCCGCTGTTTGCTGCCCCCGACAAGGGCGATTTTCGGCTGAAGCCTGGTTCACCCGCATCGCAAATCGGTTTTCAGCCGATAGACATCGCCAGGGCGGGCAGGCTGACGAACAAGCGGAAGGGAGGCGCGCCGCTCGCCCCCCCTGCGTTTCCGGTGGGCAGGTGAGCGGAGGCAGGTCGCCTGCCCCGGCGACTGGAAGGCGCGGACGTCACCGCGCAGGGGTTTGCAACTTGCATCATTGATTACAGTGCTGGGGGCGAGGCTCCGGCTGCGCCGTTCGGCATGTTTTTCGGCTCGCCCAGAGGTTCGCCCTCCACTTGCCCTCTGCACAGTCTGCAGGAGAAACACCACGCGTTTACGAACAGAGAACCGAATGCCGCTGGGAAGCCGTGAGGAAACCGTTTCACAATGGACAGCAGACTGCACCGCTTTCTGGAAAAACTGAATGACTATCGCGGCGTGATTGCGTTCGTGGTGGTTTTCGTGCTGGGCATCATCTTCAGCCCGCGTGCGCTGGACACCGGAATGCCGATATTCCTGTCGTGGCAAACGCAACTTGCTATCCTTTACGAATATTCCGAGTACGGCTTGCTGGCAACGGGCATGACGCTGGTCATACTGACAGGCGGAATTGACCTTTCGGTCGGCTCGGTGCTGGGGTTCAGTGCGGTGCTTTTTTCCCTGCTGACCATCGGCTACGGCTGGAGTGTGGCGCCTGCCATTGGGGTGGTAGTGGTCACCGGGCTGGCTTGCGGAGTTATTAACGGCACGCTGATTGCCCGTTTCAAGATGCAGCCGTTTGTGGCGACGCTGGCGATGATGACCGCCGCGCGTGGCGCTGCCAAGCTGGTGGCTGGAGGCATCAAGGTACAGCCTGGCGGACAACCCTGGTATGCCATGCAGGAAGGCACTCCGCCCTTTTTCCTGTGGATGACCTCGGCGCTGCCGGGCATCGGCATCCAGCCCTCCACGTTGATTTTTCTGGCGTGCATTCTGGTGATGGCGGCGCTGGTGCGCTACACTTCTTACGGCAGGTGGCTCTACGCCATTGGCGGGAACGAGGAGGCAGCGCGCCTCAGCGGTATCCGGGTGGGTGCGGTGAAGGTACTCACCTACGCGCTGTGCAGTATGTTCGCGGCGATGGCGGGCGTGCTCAACGCCTGTCGGCAGGATTTGGGCGACACCGAAGCGGGCATGACCTATGAGCTGGACGCCATCGCGGCGGTGGTCATCGGCGGAACCAGCCTGATGGGCGGACGCGGTGGGATGATGTTCACTCTCATCGGCGTGCTCATCATGGCGTATATCAATAAAATCCTCAGCCTGAACGCGGTGGAGCTCGCGCCGCGCATGGTGATTCAGGGCATTATCATCACCATTGCCGTACTCATTCAGCAAAAGAGAGGGAGGTCGTGATGAAACGCATTGCAGTCGCACTGGCTTTTGTCGCGCTGCTGGTGTGCGTGGGATGCGGGAAGAAGCAGGAGCAGACGGGGCAGGCGCCGGAAACAGCGGGCAAGAAGAAGTGGGTTATCGGCATGTCGCAGTGCAATCTGGGCGAGCCCTGGCGTGTGCAGATGAACAAGGACATCGAAGAGGCTGCCAAACAGCACGCTGACGAGATTGAGGTCATCTTCAAGGACGCCCAGAACAAGACGGAAGTGCAGCAGGCGCAGGTGCGCGAGTTCATCCAGATGGGTGTGGACCTGCTCATCATCAGCCCGAAGGAGGCGCGTCCGCTCACCAAGCCGGTGGCAGAGGCGTATCAAAAAGGCATTCCCGTCATCGTGCTGGACCGCAAGGTGGAAGGTGACCAGTATACCTGCTTCATCGGGGCAGACAACGTGAAAATCGGTCGCGAGGCGGGCAAGTATCTGGTGAAGCTGCTGGGCGGCAAGGGCAAGGTGGTGGAGCTGAAGGGATTGATGACCTCCACACCCGGACAGGAGCGGCACAAGGGCTTTATGGAAGGCATCGCCGGCTCGCAGATCGAGATTATCTTCGACGCCGACTGCCAGTGGCTGGAGCCGATTGCGCAGCGGGAGATGCAGTCTGCGCTGGCGCGCTTCCCGCAGATCGACGCTGTGTATGCCCACAACGACCCCAGTGCGCACGGGGCATACCTTGCCGCGCGACAGGAGGGTAAAGGGCGCGAGAAAACCATCAAGTTCATCGGTATCGACGCCCTGCCCCATGAGGGGGTGCGCTACGTGAGAGAGGGCATCCTGACAGCTACCTTCGAGTATCCGACCGGCGGCAAGGAGGCGATAGAGGTCGCACTGAAGATACTTAAGGGTGAGCAGGTTCCCAAGAACATCACGCTGGGCACGCGCATCTTCACCAAGGAGAACGTGGACAAAGGCGGCGAGCCCTTATGATGGGAAATCACCACAGAGAGCACGGAGAACGGTGTTACCCGCTGCACTCTGTGCCCTCTGTGGTAAAGGCTCTTGCGCGATTTCGCTAAGCACCCTGCCTCGCCGCGGTGCGGATGTCGATCAGTCGCTTCATCACGTGGTGCAGGTTGCCCTGCCACTCGCGCGTGCCGAAGGCGTCGTGCAGGTCTTTATACAGCGCGAACAGCTCGCGGTACACCGCGTGCGCCTGCGGGTTTGGCTCGTAGACCACATCTTTCAGCCCGCACATCGCCGCCTGCGCCTCTTCAAAGGAGGCATAACCGCCCGCCTCCTTACCAGCAACCACCGCGCCTGCAATCGCCGCGCCCAGCGCGCAGGTTTGCGATGAGCGTGCCAGCCGAATGGTGCGCCCGCTCACGTCCGCCAGTATCTGCAGCACCAGGGGGTTCTTCTCCGCGACGCCTCCGCAGGCGATGACGTCCCGAATCGCCACACCGTACTTCTCCAGCTGGTTCATAATCACCAGCGAGCCGAAGCAGGTGGCTTCGATGAGCGCACGGTAGACCTCTTCGGGCGTGGTGTGGAGTGTTTGCCCGACAAGCAGACCCACCAGCCGCTGGTCGCCCAGGATCGAGCGGTTGCCGTTGTTCCAGTCCAGCGCCAGCAAGCCCGACTGCCCTGGTTTCAGTTGCTGCGCTTTCACGGTCAGCGCTTCGTGCGAACCCAAATCGGGCCCTCCCGGTTCGATGTAGTTCACAAACCAGTTATAGATGTCGCCGAACGCGCTCTGCCCCAGCTCGATTCCGAAGTAGCCGGGCAGTATGGAACCGTCTACGATGCCGGTAGTGCCCGGAATATCCGCCAGAGGCTCGGTGTTGGGCACCACCATCATGTCACAGCAGGAGGTGCCGATAATCTTGACCAGCGTGCCCGGCTTGATACCTGCGCCAACGCCGCCCAGATGAGCATCGAATGCCCCGACTGCCACCGGAATACCCGCCGGCAAGCCCAGCTTCTGCGCCCACTCCTCCGTAAGGCGACCGGCAGGATGGTCGGAGGTGTAGGCGACATCGTACAGGCGGTCGCGCAGTTCTGCCAGCTTCGGGTGCAGTGCCGCGAGGAACTCCTTGTCGGGCAAGCCGCCCCATTGCGGGTTATACAGCGCCTTGTGCCCAGCAGCACATACGCCCCGCAGGATCCGCGAGGGATGGTCGTTGCCGGTCAGCACGGCGGGTATCCAGTCGGCGCACTCCACCCAGGTGTAAGCGGCGTCGAACACATCGGGGTCGGTTTGGAGGCAGTGCCACACCTTCGCCCAGAACCACTCGGAGGAGTAGGAGTTGCCGCACTTAGCCAGATACTGCGGGCGCATCTTCGCGGCGGTTTCGGTAATGGTGACCGCCTCCTGAGTGGAGGTATGGTCTTTCCACAGCCATGCCATGGCGTTCAGGTTGTCCTTGAACCGCTCATGGAAGGCGAGCGGCACGCCGTTTTCGTCTACGGGCAGAGGCGTGCTGCCGGTGGTGTCCACGCCGATACCGATGATGCGCTCCGGAGAGAAGTCGGGGTCATTGCGGCGGGCGTCTTCCAGCGCGGCACGCACCGACACCTCTGCGCCCTGCAGGTAGTCTGCCGGGTGCTGGCGGGCGAGGTTGGGGTCGGAGCTGTCCAGCAGGATGCCCGAATCGCCGTGTGGATAATCGAAGACGTGCGTGCCCGCCTCATATCCATCGTGTACCCGCACCACGAGGGTGCGTACCGAGTTGGTACCGTAGTCCAGCCCAATCACGTATTTGGGTTGCATCGCGTGCCCCTCCCGACGGTCTTCGCTTGTCAGAAGGAGCTTCGACAGGTGTGGCAGGGGTTCCTTTTGGTGGGGGGAGCGACGCTCTACCATCTGACGAGCGCGCTGCTGTTGCCTAGCTGCAGGGTAAAACTTACGGTGCTATCAGAGGGGATGTTGGGTGAGCTGGTCTCGGCGGTCAGGAAGACGTCGGCGGTCACCGTGTTGTCGCTTCCTGCTGTGAGAATGGCTATCAACGCGGAGCCGTCGAATCGGTCGAGGTCGCTCCTGAGCGATAACGCTTCCCTTGCCAGGTAGCTGCCGTCTGGTTGGCGGTCCAGAGTGAGCAAACCCGTGTAACGGAGTTCCACGGGTGGCGAAGCCCGGGAGGTACCCTCTGACGCTCGTACTACGATGCGCAGGTCTACGTTGCGCAGGATGAAGGTGGCAGGAGGAACGCTGGAAGAGTTGATAGAGAGTAGCAATCTTGCCTGCTGAGTAATCTCCATCCTGCTCATGCCCTCATAAGGGTTGCCCGGGGACTCTATATCGTCGAGGGTAAACTGCAGGATGCCCTGCCGCTGCACGGAGAAGCGCGCGGTGAGACCATCAAGTATCACCTGTGCGTTTGCGTTGAGGCTCCTGCCTTGCAGTCCGAGTGGGTTCGACATCGTTTTGCTGGTGCTGAGCAAACCTCCACCACAGCCTGCCAGTATAAGAAAGATACCCGCTACCGCGCAGAACCCGATACAGACCTGCCATCGGCTCATGAGTGCCTGCCTCCCCCCTTACGATTGCCTGTTTTCATTATCGGCAGACTATCCGGTGAATCACAGTCTTTCCACCTTGCCAAACATTGTGTAGCCGGGAAACGTGTGGTAATATAATCGCGGGGACAATTGCCCATGCAACGCACGAGGCTGGCGATATTCGCTCTGTTCTGGATAGCATGGGTGGTGGTGTTGCCGTTTGCGCACCACCACTTTGTGCGCGCGCCTCGTCAGGAAACCAGCGTCCAGTGCGGTGGGCAGTTGTGCAACGTCTCGTGTGTCGCGTGCCAGTGGGAGTCCATCAGTACGACGCAACTTGCAGCGTCTCCGCAGGCGCCGTTGCCACAGGCGGATGCCGAACAGCCTTTGCAAGTTGCCTCGCTCCCCTACCACTTGTTCGCGGTATGTTACTCCCCCCGTGCACCTCCTTTGATGTAGACGCCGTTCGCACGATTCAGGCGCGTCGTCGTTGCGCGGCGGCGCAATGACTGGTGATTCCCTTACGCTCAAAGGAGGTGTACAACTCATGCGTGTTTTCGCTATCGTACTGACACTGCTGGTTGTGGTGGCGGGCACGACGTTTGCGGCGCCAGACCCCGCCCTGCAGGAGGAGGCCGACGCGCTCAAAGCGCAAATCCGGCAACTGACCGAACGCTTACAAGAACTGGAACGGCGTTTGCAGGAACAGGAGCAACAGCCGGCTCCCGCCGTGCCGGCAACCAACCTGCCGCAAATCAGTGTCGTGGCAAACGGCGGCGCACTGTTTCAGGACCGCAAGCGCGACGACAGCCGTAACCGCTTCGAAAACGACGAACTGGAAGTCGCCTTCCAGAGCTGGGTGTATCCCAGCATCCGTTTCGATGCCATCCTCGCCTTCGACAAAGAGGAGGATTTCGCGGGTTCGGTAGAGGAGGCATACGCCACGGTGGTGCAGCTGGGCAACACGCCCTTCGGCGCGAAGCTGGGGCGGATGCGCCTGCCCTTTGGGCGGGTGAACCCCATCCATCCGCATCAGCTGCTGCACCGAGACCTTCCGCTGTCCGTGCTGAACTTGGTGGGTGAACACGGTGCCATCTCGAACGGAGCGGTGTTGAACTACCTGCTCCCCTCACAGCGTCTGTACGTTCAGCTGCAGGTCGGGCTGTTCACGCTGAACGATCACGCCGCGCTGGGCGTGCCCCATCACCATGCAAATCATGATGCGGAGCATGAGAACGGCGAGGAAGACGAAGACGGTGAGGAACATGAGCACGATGCCGAACCGCTCGGCGCCGATGGACAGTTGCTCCGCATGGCGAGACTGACCCTCGCACCGGTCATCAACCGCGACAACGAGCTGGAGTTCGGACTGTCGGGTTTGACCACCCGCGCGCGGAACGGCGACAACCTGCGGCTGCTGGGAGTGGACTTCCAGTATCGTCGCTTCTATGGAGCGGCTCAGCGGTTGCTCTTAGCGGGTGAGTGGTTCCAGCACCGGCGCGAACACGGGGGCACCGGCGTTAACCGGCAGGGCTACTACCTGCTCGCCTCTTACAAGCCTGACCGCTACTGGGAGTACGGTCTGCGCTACGACTGGTCGCAGCGTGCCTACCTGAACGCCGAGCACGACGTACCGGGTTCAGATCGTGCGCTCAGCGCGATTTTGACCTACCGATTGAACGAGCAGTCTTATATCCGTCTGCAGTGGCGCAACCTGAAACCCGCGGATGACAGCGTGCGTAACGAGCTGTTGTTGCAGCTCATGTTCGGTTTCGGGCCACACTCTCATCCGCTGGAAAGCACGCAGTAGGGGGTGGCACTCATGAAGCGGTGGTGGATAGCTTTGCTGACACTGGCCTCTCTGCCCGCGGCAGCGCAGGTGCGGGTGGTGACGACTTTCACCGACCTGGCGGACATCGTGAAGCAGATAGGTGGTTCGCATGTAAAGGTGAGCGCGCTGGCTCGTCCGCAGGATGACTACCATCTGGTGACCCCTCGCCCGAGCATGGCGCTGGATCTGTCGCGCGCCAGGCTGTTTGTACGGGTGGGTATGGATTTGGACCGGTGGGCGGACGACCTGCTGGTCGCCGCGCGAAATGCCTCTATCCTGCGAGGGGCAAGCGGCTACGTGGATTGCTCGGTAGGGGTGAAGAAGCTGGAGGTACCCACCGGGCGGGTGGACCCGTCCATGGGAGATATCCACATCTACGGCAACCCGCATTATCTGTTCGACCCCGCTAACGCTAAAGTCGCGGCGCGGAATATCCTGGAGGGCTTGAAACGGGTAGACCCGGCAAACGCACAGGAGTATCAGCGTCGGTATGAGGCGTTCGTCCTGCGCGTGGATGAGCACCTGAAACGCTGGCAGCAGGTTCTGGCACCCTACAAAGGCACGCCTGTGGTGGTCTACCACAAGAGTCTGCCTTACTTCCTGCAACGTTTCGGGCTACAGGAGCTGGCAACGGTAGAACCCAAGCCCGGCATTCCACCCTCCCCCGGCTACCTGCGCGAGGTGATTGCCCGGATGAAGAACGCAGGGTGCAAAGTGATTTTGATAGAGCACTTCCGTCCGCGTCGCTTCCCGGACGCCATCGCCCGCGAGACGGGGGCAAAGGTGGTGGTGCTGCCTGCAGCGGTGGGCGCGGAAGGCACCACAGACTATTTCAGCATGATCGACGCAATGGTGAGCCGCATCGCCGCCGCGCTGGCGGAGGCAAGGTAACCATACAGGAAGCACTGGCGTGCCTGGCTGCCGGGGAGAAACCCTGTATGTAGCAGCGCACGTCAGTGCACTTGTTATCATTCGCTGAGGACAGGAAGAGGCACAGGATGCTTCACCAATTTGCAGAATGACAAAAATTGTCATTCTTTTCGGAGCAAAGAATCTCGGAGATGCTTTACTCCGTCGGCACGACAGAAGGGACGTGAATGGGATGAGCGCGAGACATGAACCGCTGGTTCGGTTTCAAAAGGTGCAGCTGGGCTATGGGCGGCAGGTGGTGCTGGAGAACGTACAGCTGGATATCTTTCGGGGGGATTTCTTCGGTTTGGTGGGGCCCAACGGCTCCGGCAAGACCACCCTGTTGCGCTGTCTGCTGGGCATCCTGAAGCCCCTGGTCGGAGAGGTGACGCGCTCAGCGGGTTTGCGCATCGGGTATGTGCCACAACGGGAGATGCTGGACCCGCTGTTCCCTCTGACCGCGCTGGACATCGTACTGATGGGGCGGTATCCGCGTGCGGGTGTCTTCCGCTCACCTCGACGCGCTGACCGCGACTTTGCCATGCAGTGCCTGCAACAGGTGGGTTTGGCGGACGCCGCCCATAAGCTCTATCGCGAGTTATCGGGTGGACAGCGACAGCGGGTGCTGATTGCCCGTGCGCTGGCGGTGGAACCCAACCTGCTGGTTCTGGACGAGCCGACCAACGGGCTCGACCTGCCGACCGAAGCGGCGATTCTGGGGCTTATCGAGCGGTTACACGCGGAAAGCGGTTTGACCATTGTGCTGGTGAGCCATGTGCTGAACGTGGTGGCGCGTTACGCCACGCGCATGGGTGTGTTGCTGGATGGTCGGCTGCTGGCAGGCGATGCGGAGGGGCTCATGCAGGAACAGGTGCTGGAGGAGGCGTACGGCGTGCCTGTGTGTGTGCAGCGGCTGGACCACCATTACATCGTAGCGGTGCGCGAGATGGAGGAGGCGTGTGGCGATGAGTGATTGGCTGGAAACGTGGCAGTCGCCGATGGTGCAGGACGCCCTTCGCGTGGGTATCGTCTTGGCGATAGTTGCCAGCTATCTCGGTATATACGTCGTGCTGAAGCGGATTGTGTTTGTTGGTGCTGCGCTGGCGCAGGTGAGCGCGGCGGGAGTGGCTCTGGCATTTCTGGTGGGCTGGAACCCTTTGCTCAGCGCCACGCTGTTTGCACTGGCAGGTTCGCTGTTTTTCGCGCAGTCGTGGAGTGAGCGGCGCATCTCGCGGGAGGCTGTGATCGGTGCAGTGTTTTTGACCTTCTCGGCGTTGACGGTGTTGCTGGCGTCAAAGGGTGCTCACGGGATGGAGGAGGTACAGCACCTGCTGGCTGGCGACATCCTTGCCGTTGCTCCCGAAGAGGTGTGGCGAATCTGGATTCTGGGCGTGCTGGTGCTGGTGGCGTTTCTGCTGCTGCGTAAAGAGTTTTTGCTGGTGGCTTTCGATGCGGAGACGGCGCAGGCGCTGGGGTATCGCACCCGCTGGTGGGAGTTTGCCTTCTACCTGATGTTGGGTGGTCTCATCGGCGCAGTCATCCATCTGGTGGGCCTGGTGTTGATATTCGGCTATCTGGTGTTACCTGCGATGGGTGCCCTCATGCTATGCCGTCACGTGGCCTCGGCAGCAGTGGTTGCTATCGTCAACGCGCTACTGGCAACGGTAGCAGGGCTGCTTATCTCGGTGGTGTTTGACCTGCCCACCACCGCCACCATACTGGCGCTGATGAGTGCGATTGCGGCACTGGAAGGGCTGGCGAGTGCGGCGTTCAGCCATTCGGCGCGGTAAACATGTGCCCGGTAGCCAGAAGTGTGGTATAAATAAGGGGAACAAACCCGTCGGATAGGGCATGGAGTAAGCGGTGGGGCATTTCTGGTTAATCGTCGTTGGATTAGCACTGTTGCTTTTAGGCGGAGAGTGGCTGGTGCGCGGGGCGTCGCGCCTGGCAGTGGCGCTCGGTGTACCGAGACTGATTATCGGTTTGACGCTGGTGGCTTTTGGCACGAGTGCGCCGGAACTGGCAGTGTCAGTGCTTGCCAGTTACCGCGGACAGGCGAACATCTCGGTCGGGAACGTCGTCGGCAGTAACATTGTGAATGTGCTGCTCATCTTGGGGCTTTCCGCGCTGGCTGCTCCGCTTTCGGTGAGTAGCCGTCTTATCCGCACGGAAGTGCCCATCATGATTGCGGTGGCTCTGCTGTTCTATCTGCTGGGGCAAGATGGTGCGTTGACGCGCGGAGATGGCTTGTTGCTGGCGGCTCTGCTCGGTGTGTATCTCTTGTGGATGGCCCGTGTGGCCCGCAAAGATGCTCCCGACTTTATTCCATCGGACGGCTCCGACACGGTGCGCGGCGCATGGTTCTACGTGAAATGCGCCGGGTTAGTGATTGGGGGACTGGTGGGGCTGGCTGTTGGCTCGGACTGGTTGATTCGGGGGGCGGTTGCTCTGGCGCGCGCGCTGGGGGCAAGCGACCTGGTGATTGGGTTGACGCTGGTCGCGGTTGGCACCTCGTTGCCGGAGATGGCTACCTCGATTATTGCCAGTGTTCGGGGCGAGCGGGAAATCAGCGTGGGCAACGTCGTCGGCAGCAATATCTTCAATATCCTTTCGGTGCTGGGTATCAGTGCCCTGGTTGCGCCCGCGGGATTAGTCGTGGCTTCTGCGGTTATCCGCTTTGACGCGCTGGTGATGATTGCGGTCTCGCTGGCGTGTTTTCCGGTCTTCTTCAGCGACTTTCAGATTAAACGATGGGAGGGCGGTCTGTTCGTATCGTATTATGTGTTCTATGTGGTGTATCTGATACTGCACGCCAGCAATCACCACATCCTGGACGAGTACGCCTTTGCCATGCGCTGGTTTGTGCTGCCTTTTGCGGTGCTGACGCTGGTCACCGTGCTGATACTGGCGTGGCATAAGCAGGTCTGGTTGACCAGACAAGCGGCGCAGAAAGGGAGGTGACCCCCATGCAGCGTTTCGGGTTGTGGCTCGACGGCAGGTGGCACGAGACCGAACGATGGATCGAGGTGCGCTCGCCATACGACGGCGCGCTGGTGGGGCTGGTCTCCGCAGGCGATGCGGAGCATGTGATGGAGGCGATTGCGGCGGCACAGCGGGCGATGCAACACCCCCTGCCAGCGTATCAGCGTGCCGAGATACTGGCGCGGGCGGCACATCTGGTCGAGCAGCGGCGTGAGGATTTCGCGCGCACTATCGCGCTCGAGGCTGGGAAGCCCATCCGAACGGCGCGGATAGAAGTGGCGCGGGCGGTCGCCACGCTGACCTTTGCCTCCATCGAAGCGCGTACGCTGACGGGCGAGGTCGTGCCGATGTCGGGGGCGGCGGCGGGGGCGGGCAAATTCGCCTTCACAGTGCGCGAGCCGATTGGCGTGGTGGGCGCGATTACGCCGTTCAACTTCCCGCTGAACCTGGTGTGCCACAAGGTCGCGCCTGCTATCGCAGCGGGGTGCGCGGTGGTGCTGAAACCGGCAAGCGCGACGCCGATGACCGCACTTAAGCTGGCGGAGGTGTTTCTGGAGGCCGACCTGCCGCGCGGCTGGCTGAACGTGATTCCCGGCTCTGGCGGCGAGGTGGGTAACGCGCTGGTGGAGCATCCGGATGTGCCGCTCATCTCCTTCACGGGCAGCGCGGAGGTGGGATGGGGCATCCAGGCGCAGGTGCCGCACAAGAAGGTGCTGCTGGAACTGGGTAACTCTTCGCCGCTCATTGTGTTTGCCGACGCCGATTTGGAGGCGGCGGCGCAGGCGGTCGCCACACACGGTTTCTCTCACGCCGGACAGAGCTGCATCTCCGTGCAGCGCGTGCTGGTGCAGGAGCCGGTTGCCGATGCCTTTGAAGCAAAGGTTGTGGAGAAAGTGAGCCAGCTGGTGACGGGTGACCCGCTGGACGAGAAGACGCACGTCGGTCCGCTGATTACCCCTGCCGACCGCGACCGCGTGAAGGCGTGGGTGGACGAGGCGATATCGTCGGGAGCGCGACTGTTAGCGGGCGGCGAAGTGGAAGGCACGATTCTCAAGCCCACTGTGCTGGCGGATGTAACGCCGCAGATGAAGGTGTTCTGCCAAGAGGTGTTCGGACCGGTGGTGGGCATCACGCGCTTCCGCACGCTGGACGAGGCGGTCGAGCTGGCAAACGCCACCGAGTATGGTCTGCAGGCAGGGGTGTTCACAGCGTCTATCCATACCGCGTTTGAGATAGTGCGCCGGCTTCGATTTGGCGGTGTATTAATCAACGAGGCGCCCACATACCGCACCGACCAGATGCCCTACGGCGGCGTAAAAGCCAGCGGCAACACCCGCGAAGGACCACACTACGCCATCCGCGAGATGACGGTAGAGAAGCTGGTGGTTCTGAACGGCGTGAGTCTGTAGTTGCTATCTCCCCCTTATACTCGGTGTTACCTCTATGGCCTGCACAAAAGCCTCCAGCTGTCTGGTATTCTCGCCCTCTGTCACCTGCGTGCCGGTGAAGCGGATGCGGATAATGCCCTGAACAGGCGTTACGTTTCTGAACACTAAATCCGTCGCGCGGTTCGTTCCGCCCGCTGCCTTCACCACATCGAAGTCGGTAGCGACCTGTTCGCCGTTGATGGTGATGTGGAAGCGGTTGCCTTCCGTTCCGCTTCTGGCGGCGAACTTCAGGCGGACGTCATATCGTCTGGTCGGGTTGACTGTCACGTCGACCCAGAAGTCCTTGCCATGCACGCCGTAGCGGTACAGTTCGGGGTCTTGCGTGCCCGCAATCGGTTCCTGAACCGGGGATGTCCACCACGACTCGGCGACCGAATCCTTGCAGGAGCCGCACCGGATGACGAACTCGGTGCCCGGTCGCCAGCGGTTGCCGCGCGAGTCGCGGTAGTCCTCGCGAGCAGTGTGTCCGAAAAGCATTCGCTGCGGCTGTGTGGGCCCTGTGCCTGACGGGAAGTAGTGTTTACCCTCTGCCGCTGAGAACTGCACCTCAGAGACGGAGACGCGCGTTCCCTTCGAATAGGGGTTGCCTGCGCCACGAGCGACTATCCTCAGCGTATGCCTGCCGGGCGAAAGCCCGTTCCTGTAGTAAAGCACCTGTCTCTCGCGCGCGGTGGGGTTCCAGCAGTCGATATGCACCAGCTGCTTCTGCCCGTCCAGATACACGTCCGCCTGCCCGCCAAACGCATCGAAGTTGCCGATGACGCGCACCTGATTGCCCTCAAAAGTGGCGGTGAACGCCGCGCCCGCACTCTGTGTCACGCGCGTGCCGTCTGGCAGGGTCTGCCAGCCTCCTTCGTAGCGCAACTGGCTTGCCTCGATCACCTGCTGCGGGTCGTCGCCAGTAACCACGATGCGTGTTGCGCCGTCATGCCGAATATGCACGATGGCGTCGCCGTTTGGCAGGCGTTTGACGGTGTAGCCGTTACCGCGCAGGTCTCTGCGCAGGCGCAGGGGTTTCCCGTCCGCAGTGACCGAAGCGGGCAAGAACGCCAGCCGCAGCACATCCACTGTGTTTTTCGGGGCGTCAAAAGTGGAGTATTCGATTTTCCCCTTACCATAGACCACCGAGTTGACCACTGAAGTCGATCGTGCGATGTGGTTTTCACGGTTTGCGCCCAGCTCTTCGGGCAGCCAAGAGATTGCCCAGAGTATATGGCGCAGGGGCAGGGGGTGTGCGATATTGAGCCAGTCCCCGTTGACGATGACGCCGCCGTCGATGTTGTCTTCGCTGAGGCCTGTCTCGTGCCCGTCGTAGGTCTGCAGCACCATCATACGGTATGCCAGTTCGCGGCACCAAGCATCGTCCGCTTCCACGCTGTAACGTGCCAGCACGGGAGCGAGGCACAGGGGGGCATACCAGAGCGAGCGTCCACAGCAGTTACAGGCTTCGGGGAACGCCCACGCGCCGCTGTAGACATCGCCGTTGGATTCCGGATTGACGCTCGAGCGGTTCAGGAAGAGGGTCAGGATGTTGCGCACGTCGGTGCGCCAGTTGGGGAACTCCTCTTTGTGTGCCAGCAGGTAGTGCGCGGCATCGGGGGTGGTCAGGCAGTTTTGCACCGGGTTTTCCCAGTCCCAGAAATATCTGCCCCAGGTGTCGATCACATGCCACGCCGGGAGCAGCTTCTCGCGCAGGTATCGCCTGCCCGCATCCCGCGCCCGCACGATCTCGCCGTTTTTCCCCGTGTAGCCGAGCCGAATCAGCTCGTCGAGAAACGCCAGTATCATCGTCACGCCGCCGGTCATCTTGTTGTTTTTCCATGGGGCGGATTCGGGGTTGGCATAGCGTCCCCACGGGTCTTCGCCCGGCGTCAGGTTGCATTTTTGCGCAAACACATCGCCCCAGTGTTTGGCTATCTCCCACCAGCGGGTGTTGCCAGTGACCTGATACGCCCGCAGCAGCGCATAGCCCACGGAACCGCACAGGTCGAGCTGTATCATGCCGTTGGGGTCTGCGTTGCCGTACGCCTTGCCCTTCACAGGCACGCTGATAAAGAAGCGCGGCCAGTCGTGGTCGGAAGGCGTCAGGCAGTGGTCGATGACGTAATCTGCCATGTAGTGAAGGTGCGCTATGGCGGAGGCGTCTCCCGTGTAGCGGTAGTAGTCGCTGAAGCCAATCAGCACGCTGGTGGCTCGCTGACCGATGTCGCCGTTCATCCAGTCGCCCGGGTTGCGGGGCGTGATGTTGCCCTGCGCGTCGATCGCCCACAGACTGGTGAAGACGTAGTGCGGGTAAGCGGCGATAGCGTTGCTGGTATCGGTCCACGGGAATCGTTTGAGGGTTTCCGCAGCGATACGCACGCGCCAGTCGCACTGTCCGTTTAACCCGTTGTACCATGGGGCGATGACCCCATACTGGTCGTGGACGGCATGGTGTGCGTAGTAGCGGGGCGGGTTCTGGGCGGACGCTTCGGTTGCCAGCACCGCGAGGGAGACAATACCCAGTAGCATGACCGGATGCAAGGAGGGCTCAAGCATTATGGAACACCCCTTTCTTCTCTGGAAGGCTCATCGTCGCCTAGTTGTTCGCCAACCCATTGCAGAACCCTTTCCGCGAGAGACACGGCTCTTCGGTAGTCTTCCTCGTCCACAGGCGGAGCCAAGCCCGGATAGTGTGCTGCTACAGCATATTGCGTTAGCATGACTGAGTTAGCGACCTCCTCTGGAACGGGAATACCAGAGTCCTCAAGTAGAGTTAGTAGCAAACCGATGTCGTGGACCTAGGGAAAGCGAATCCCATAAGCAATCAGCAGGGCTTTGATCGCCTTTTCTGCTGCCTGCTGAGCATTGAAACACAAATCTTCGAGATACACATCGGGGCTATGGACGCGTGCCTGAGCGAGGTTACTCCTCGCACGATTCAACCATTCTCGGGGGTCAGTCGGGGGCAACCTCTCCCGCACGGTAGACCTCCTTGCCTTCTTCCAATGCAGGGGCAATGACCAAAAAGGGGAAACGTGCGTATTGCTCGATTTCTTCCGGTGTTGCGAGCAGGACGTCCACAGCGACGTGAACGCCTCTAAGTCGGCGGTATATCTCCCCCAGCAAATGATTACGGTTAAACGCGCCTCCTTTGATGACCAGCAAGTCTAAATCGCTATCTGCTTCCAACACCCCTCGCGCCGCAGAACCAAACAGAATAATCCGGTCGGGTTGTGCCGTTTGCACAATCCTGCGAATCACCTCTTCAAGGTCTGCTTGCGATATACGTCGCCGCTCGCCTTTCATCTCTACTTCTCCACCTTTTGCAAGCTGGCTATCGACCCGTAAAGACTGTCCCCACAGGCTACGTTTCGCCGCGCCCCAACCCTCTTCTACCTCCGTCGTCATTATAGCACCGCAGGACTTCGGGCTTCAACGCCGCGCCTTGTTTGCTATCGCGGGTCAAACTGCGGGATGCGCAGCTGCTTTCCTCCCTGCAGCGCGCTCTGATGGGCGATAATGCCCGGCACGGTCAGCGCAAGTGCGTTGTAAATGTCTATCTCCGGGCGACGGTGATTCACCAGCGCGTCCACGAACTCGTGCGTCAGGAAGGTGTGCGAGCCGTCGTGCCCGCTGGGATGTCGCAGCGGCTCGGGCAGCATGTCTGTTTTCCACCACTGGGGCTGCTCGTACTGCTCCATCATGGGTCGGGTACGCACGAAGCCCGCGTCGTCTGTCTCCTTCTGCTCGCTGGCACGGCGGATGATGTAACCGGTGCCGTTTGGATGGGGGTCGTAGTAGCTCATCACATCTCCGAACCACTGTCCTCGCTCGCAGCCGCCGACTGCCGCCTTCCAGTACACGCCGATACGGAAGGCGTTGCCCCGATTGGTGGTGAAAAACGCCGTGCCGTTCCAGAAGGGGTTCTTGTAGACGTTATCTTTCAGGATGGGCGAGTCGTCCCCCCAGCCCACGCAGGAGACCTGCGTCATTCGCTCACCCGTGACACCTACCAGATAGCCGGTGCAGTGGGTGGGATAGTGCATCGGGGGGAAGCCGTAGCGCCAGGTACGGTTGCCCTTGTCGTCCCAGAAAAGAACCTCCAGCCCCGGGTGGTGGTACTCCGCTTCGGTGTAGAAGAGACTGCCGAACTTGCCCTCGCGGAACCACTTGCGGGCAGAGATAACCGACTGGTGATACCAGCTGGTTTCCGCCAGCATGTAGGTTAGCCCTGTCCGCTTTACACTGTCCAGCAGTTCCTGTGCTTCGGCAACGCTCATACAGGCAGGTACGGCGCACATCACGTGCTTGCCCGCCTTCAGGCACGCGACCGCATGGCGCACGTGGTCGGGTGCCGGGGTGAAGACCGCCACCGCTTCCACGTTCTTGTCCTGAATCAGTTTTTCCAGCGACTCGTACGACTTGGCACAGCCGTACACCTGCATCAGTCGCTCCCGCCGCTCAGGGATGAGGTCGCTGACGGCTTCCACAATGCAGTTTGGGTGTTCATGGAAATAGAACGACGCTCCGAAGTTGCCGCCAACGACGCCGATGCGCACCTTTCTGGTTCCTTCCTGATGAACGCCCGCCATCAGCGGTGCGGCGGCTAATCCCGCCGCCAGGGTTCCGCTCCAGCGCAGAAACTCGCGTCGGGAGAGGTCGTGATGGGTTTTGTCGTTTTTCATGGTGTCATCTCCTTGACGATAGTTCCCCGCGTAACCGTCTGTGGGAAGGACAGGGACTCGTGTTGGGGAACAGTTCTCTGCTGGCGTGGGGTGTCCTGCAGAAAGTGAACGCTTGCGGGGCAGTACAACCATACGACGATGCAGGCAAAACCCGACATCGTCTCACGGCGCGCCACCCTGTTCAATGGCGCGCAGGCGGTAAGCAGGAGGCGCCCTCCATGCTCGCCAAACAGATATGGTAACGTGTTCCGCACCAGTGCAGGTGCCTGGGCTGGCGGAGTGCTTTTGTTCAAGGTTGCTGGTGAAACCCTGGTTAGCAAGGAGAGACACTATGCCTGACGCTATACTGATCGAAGGCATTACCTTTCACGCCTATCATGGTGCTTCTGACGAAGAGCAGGCGGTGGGGCATCGCTACAGCGTGGACATCGTGCTGGAGTACGATACCCGTTCCGCCGCCCAGAGTGATGACCTGTCGAAGACCATCAACTACTCGGCGGTGGCGAAGCGTGTGTTAGCCATCGGCACGGAGAACCAGTATCGGCTTATCGAGACGTTGGCGGAGCGAATCGCCGAAGACATCCTGCAGAACTTTCCCGCGTCGGCGGTAGAGGTGACGGTGCGCAAGCTGTTGCCTCCGATGAAAGTGCCGGCGCAGGCGACGGGTGTGCGGATACAGCGGCGACGATAGGTTGCAACATCCTCCTCTGTCATGTTACAATAAACCTGCACTTCTGGGGGGAGGGCTTTCGATGATTATCGGCTTAGGCGCAGACCACGCAGGTTACCACCTGAAAAACATTGTACGCTCGTACCTGCAGCAGCAAGGCATCACCGTACGCGACTTTGGCACCCACACCGACTCCCCATGCGATTACCCCGACTTCGCGATGATGGTGGCTAACGCGGTAGCACAGGGAGAGTGCGATTTGGGTATACTCATTTGTGGCACGGGAGTGGGGATGAGCATCAGCGCAAACAAGGTCAAAGGCATTCGCGCCGCACATGCCCAGGACCCGGTGACCGCCCGGCTGTCGCGCCAGCACAACGATGCGAACGTGCTGTGTATGGGTGGGCGCATTATCGGAGCCGAGCTGGCAATGGAAATCGTAAGCGCATTTCTCAACGCTTCGTTTACCGACGAGGAGCGACATGCCCGTCGGGTACACAAGGTAAAGATGCTGGAGAAACGCTATACCGAGGGAGAAAGTGAACGTGAGTCTACTGGATAGTCGCCTCATGATGCACTACCACCGAACCGCTCCGCTGTCGGAAGTGGACCCGGAAGTATTCGCCGCCATCGAGAACGAGAAAAAGCGTCAGCATACTCACCTCGAACTCATCGCCTCCGAGAATATCGCCAGCAAAGCGGTGCTGGAGGCCATGGGCTCGGTGATGACCGACAAGTATGCGGAAGGCTATCCCGCCAAGCGCTACTATGGCGGTTGCGACAATATGGACGTGGTGGAGAGCCTCGCCATCGAGCGAGCGAAGCAGTTGTTTGGTGCGGAGCATGCCAATGTACAGCCTCATTCTGGCGCGCAGGCGAATCAGGCGGTGTATAGCGTGGTGCTGCAGCCGGGCGATACCTTCCTCGCGATGGACCTGTCGATGGGTGGGCATCTCACTCACGGGAGCCCGGTGAACTTCTCGGGCACATTGTATCGCGCGGTGCACTACGGCGTGCGTCCGGATACGGAGGAGATAGACTACGACCAGGTACGCGACCTCGCCCGGCAACATCGCCCCAAGCTGATTGTGGCAGGTGCCAGCTGCTATCCGCGCATTATCGACTTCGCCACCTTTCGCGAGATCGCCGACGAGGTGGGTGCGAAGCTGTTGGTGGATATGGCGCATATCGCGGGTCTGGTGGCCGCAGGCGAGCATCCCTCGCCCATCCCCTATGCTGATTTCGTCACCACCACCACCCATAAGACTCTGCGGGGTCCACGCGGGGGGATGATACTGTGCAAGGCGGAGTACGCTCAGGCGATCGACAAGGCGGTGTTTCCCGGAATGCAGGGCGGGCCGCTGATGCACATGATCGCGGCAAAGGCGGTCTGTTTCAAAGAAGCCCTGCAGCCGGAGTTCAAGCTGTACCAGGCGCAGATTCGTCGCAACGCCCGCGCGCTGGCGGATGGACTGGCTCAGCGTGGTTTTCGGCTTGTCTCCGGAGGTACGGACAATCACCTGATGCTGATAGACCTGCGCCCACAGAAGCTCACCGGTCGTAAAGCGCAGGTGGTGCTGGATAGCGTGCATATCACCGTCAACCGGAACATGATACCCTTTGACCCCGAGAAGCCCTTCGTCACCAGCGGCATTCGTCTGGGTACGCCGGCAGTAACCACACGCGGCATGGCGGAGCCAGAGATGCAACTGATTGCTGCGCTGATTGCCCGCACGCTGGAGGCACCGGAGGATACGGATCGACTGGAAGCGGTGCGCCGGGAGGTGCTTGCCCTCTGCGACCAGTTCCCAGTACTGGCATAATAATCAGTGGGGAGTGAAAATGGCGGACACGAGACCATCGTGGGACGAGTATTTCATGCGCATCGCCAAAGAGGTCGCCACGCGCGCTACCTGCCCGCGTCGGTCGGTGGGGGCGGTGATTGTGCTGGACAGGCGCATTCTCACCACCGGTTACAACGGGGCGCCGCACGGACTGGCGCACTGCACCGAGGTGGGCTGTAAAATCGTGGACGGACACTGCCAGCGCGCCCTGCACGCGGAGCAGAACGCCATTTTGCAGGCGGCGCTGAACGGGGTGTCCACGCGCGGCGCAACGGTGTATGTGACCTGCCAGCCCTGCAACGCCTGTGCCAAGATGATTATCAATGCGGGTGTCGTGCGTGTGGTCTTCGAAGGGGACTATCCCGACCCCTTTGCCATGGAGCTGTTCGAGGAGTCGGGGATAGAGCTTTTACGACTGCGCGATGGCGTCGCGGAGACCATTTTCCCCGGCAAGAGGAGAGATCGCCGGTGCGAGTAGCCTTTTTTGCCTTCATCATCGCGATGATGGTTGCCACCCTGGTGACCCCTGCGGTGCGGACGTTTGCCATACGCATGGGCGTGATCGACCAGCCGGACGAGCGTCGTGTGCATCGCAGACCCACACCGCGCTGGGGCGGAATCGCCATTTACCTCGCTTTCTGGGTAACGGTCGTGCTGATGTCGCTCTGGCTGGGGACGTGGAGCAAGGCGTTGACGGCGATTCTGGTGCTGGGAACGGTCATTGCGCTGTTCGGCATGGTCGACGACAGGTATCAGCTCAGCCCATTGTGGCAGATGTTGATTTTGCTGGGGGCAGGGGTGGCTCTCACGCTGTTTGGCATCCGCATTGAAGGCGTCACGCATCCCTTTGCGCCTTTGATGCCCGGCGAATATCGCCCGGAGTACTGGGTGCCGCTGGGCTTCTGGAGTGTTCCCGCCACCGCATTGTGGGTTTTTGTGGTCACCAAAACGGTGGACGCGATTGACGGGCTGGATGGGCTGGCGGCTGGTGTGACCGCCATTTCCGCCAGCACGCTGACCCTGATGGCGGTGTCGGAGAAGCAACCGGCGATAGCCATTCCTGCCGCTGCGCTGGCTGGTGCGTGCGTGGGCTTTCTGCGCCATAATATCAACCCCGCCTCTATCTTCATGGGAACTGTCGGTGCGCAGTTCATCGGCTTTGTACTGGCAACGCTGGCGATAGTCGGTACGTTCAAGGTAGCTGCCACCATCTCGGTGCTGGTGCCGTTACTGGTGCTGGGAGTGCCCTTCTTCGATGCCTTCTTTGTGGTTTCACGCCGCGTGCTGGCGCGCCAGCCTCTGCATAAGGCGGACATGAGGCACTTTCACCACTGGCTGGTGGGACGGTTGGGCCACCGGCGTGCTGTGGTCGTTATCTGGTGCATCGGGCTGTTGTTCAGCGCAGCCGCTTTCACCCTGTACCGGATGACGAGGTAGCCTTCCATGACGTCCCCCCTGCAAGTGATGACGGTGTTCGGCACGCGCCCCGATGCGGTGAAGATGGCGCCGGTGGTACTGGAACTGCAGCGTTATGAGCCGCACGTGCAGGTCAGGGTCGTGGTGACCGGTCAGCACCGTGAGATGCTGGATCAGGTTCTGCAGGTTTTCCGTATCACGCCTCACCATGACCTCAACATCATGCAACACGGGCAAACGCTGACGCAAATCACCGTGCGCGTGCTGGAGGGGCTGGACGCCCTGCTTCGGGAGCAGAAGCCGCATGTGCTGCTGGCGCAGGGTGACACCACCACCACCTTCGTGGCCGCGCTGGCGGCGTTTTACCATCAGGTGGCTTTTGGGCACGTGGAGGCGGGTTTGCGCACATACCACAAGTATAACCCTTTCCCGGAAGAGATGAATCGCCGGCTGGCGGGAGCCATCGCCGACTTCCACTTCGCCCCTACCCCCAAAGCGCGGGAGAACCTTCTACGGGAAGGCGTGAATCCCGAGAGCATCTGGGTTACCGGCAACACCGGCATCGACGCTTTGCTGATGGTGGCGGAAAAACCCTACCCGATGACCGACCCACTGCTGCAGCAGGCGATGGCTTCGCCGTTGCGTACCGTACTGCTCACCGCACACCGTCGCGAGAACTGGGGCGAGCCACTGTGGCGTATCTGTTTGGCAGTCAGGCAGCTGGTGGAGCGCTTTGAGGATATTCAGGTGGTCTTTCCCATGCACCGCAACCCTTTAGTACGGCAGACGGCGACGGAGGTGCTGGGCGGGGTAGATCGCGTCATCCTGACCGACCCGCCCGAATATGCGCCGTTTGTGAAGCTGATGCAGCACTCGACCCTTATCCTCACGGATTCAGGCGGTGTGCAGGAAGAGGCTCCCAGTTTGGGCAAGCCGGTGCTGGTGCTGCGTGAGACCACCGAGCGACCCGAAGGGGTGGAAGCCGGAACTGCCCGGCTGATAGGCACGGATACCGAACGCATTGTGGAGGAGGCAAGCCGCTTACTGAGCGACGAGGATGCTTACGGGCAGATGGCGCGTGCGGTGAACCCGTATGGGGACGGCAAGGCGGCTCAGCGCATCCGGCAGGTGCTGTTCGAGCATTTCGGGGTCAGCGCATGAAGGGTTGCTACCTGTGGCAAACCCGGTGCGTTTGCCCGTTCTCGAGGGCGAACGGTTGAAGCTGTACCCGGCAAAGGGGGGCGTGGTGTTACGGGCGGATGCGCTGTTGCGCGGGATAAGACAGATGTTTCTCACTGCTTCGGAGGAAAAAGGGCAGACATGAACCTGTTAGAGGCTGTGGTGCTTGGCATTCTGCAGGGGCTGGGTGAGTTTTTGCCCATCTCCAGCTCGGCTCACCTGCTGATTGCCCCCTGGTTGTTCGGGTGGGAGGAAGGCACTCCGCAGGAGAAACTGGTGTTTGACGTTGCCCTCCATCTGGGCACGACGGTGGCGGTCATCGGCTACTTCCGGCAGGATTTGCGGCGGATTTTCGGTTCGCTACTGCGCCCGGCGAACCCTCATGCGGAAGACCGTCGCATGGCGTGGATGATTCTGCTGGCGTGTGTGCCGGGTGCGGCGGCGGGCGCGTTGTTTGAGGACGTGATTGAACAGAGTATCCGCACGCGCATCGCGCTGATTGCCGTGTTGTTGATAGCGATGGGTATCGTGCTGTTCCTTGCCGACCGTTTCGGCAGGCGTGAGCGTTCGCTGGATTCTCTGAGCACCTTTGAGGGTTTTCTGATTGGCTGTGCGCAGGCGCTGGCGCTGATACCGGGCGTCTCCCGTTCGGGGGCGACCATTACGGCAGGATTACTGCTGGGTTTGACGCGCGAGGCGGCGGCGAGATTTTCGTTCCTGCTTTCCGCCCCGATTACTTTGGGAGCCACGCTGTGGACGTTTCGCCATCTGGTGACATCGCCTCCCGCTGGCGAACAGCTGATGGTGATGATGGCGGGCGTGCTGACATCGGGCATCGTGGGCTATCTGTCTATCGCCTTCCTGCTGCGCTACCTGCGCACGCACTCGGTGAACCTGTTCCTGTGGTACCGGCTGGTGGTGGGTCTGCTGGTGCTGGTGGTGTGGTGGATGAGGGGATAAACTGAGAACGACAAGGAGGAAAACCAAATGCGTGCGACCGTAGCCTTGCTGCTATTACTGGTCAGCGTCTTACCGGCAGCGAGCCAGCTGTCTTCCCTGCAGAGCCTGACGCAGCTGCGCCACGAGGTCACGCGGCGCGAGTCCAGCAGCGACCCCGACTGGCGCAACGGCAACCGCGATGCCCGTCCCATCGAGCCGGGCGAGACGCTGGTTCTCGCCGACCTGAAGGGACCGGGCGAAATCACGCACATCTGGTGCACCGTTGCTGCCGCTGAACCGCAATACTCGCGCTTGCTGGTACTGCGCATGTACTGGGATGGCGAGGAGCATCCTTCGGTGGAGTGTCCGCTGGGAGACTTCTTCGGGCTGGGGCATGGCTGGGACGTGCCTTACGACTCTCTGCCCGTGCGAGTAACCGCCAACGGCAGGGCACGCAACTGCTACTGGGTGATGCCCTTCCGCAAATCGGCGCGAATCACCGTGACGAATGAGGGGAGACTGCCCGTCCGGCTGTTCTTTTACACCATCGACTGGCGACAGCTGCCCGGCCTGCCCAAAAACACGCCCTACTTCCACGCGATGTATCGCCAGGAGTTCCCCACGGTGATGGGGCGCAACTACCTCATCGCCGATATCGCGGGGCGCGGGCACTATGTGGGCACGGTGCTCAGTTGCCGACAGCTCGCCCGCCGGTGGTGGGGCGAGGGCGATGACTTTTTCTTCATCGACGGCGAGCACGAGCCCAGCCTGCGAGGCACCGGCACGGAGGACTACTTCTGCGATGCGTGGGGCTTTCGCCAGCACTCCGGACCATTCTACGGCGTGCCGCTGATGGAGGGTGAGACCGTGGGGGCGCGCTCCAGCGTGTTTCGCTGGCACATCAACGACCCCATCACGTTCCGCAAGTCGTTGCGTTTCGAGATGGAACACAAGGGTGCCACCAGCAAGCCAGACGGCAGCCTGCAATCGGGCTTCGAGGAGCGCGAGGACGACTTCTCCTCCGTCGCCTTCTGGTATCAGCTGGAACCCCACAAGCCCTTCCCGCCGATGCCGAAAGGCTATGCCCGCGTGTTCCACACCATCGCCAACAACGGCACGGAGGCGGAAACGCTGCTGGAACGGGTGAGTGTGAGCGCGGGCAGGGTGGAGAGGCAGGAACTACCCCTGTTCAGCGGTGGGGCGCAGCTGTTCTGGACGCCGGACACGGAGGGACAGACGCTGAGCCTGCCCATCGAGGTGAAACAGGCTGGGCGGCACGTGCTGTTCCTCGTCACCACCTACTCGTTCGACTTCGGCATCTTTGATCTGGAGCTGGACGGCAAGCCGCTCGCGACGTTTGACCTGTACGCGCGCAGTCCCTACCTGCACGAGCAGGTGGTGGAGCTGGGCTATCTGGAGCCCGGCACCTACACGCTGACCCTGCGCAACAAGGGCAAAAACGCCGCTTCGAAGGGCTACTTTCTGGGTATCGACGCGCTATTCGTAAGGCGCATGGTGCGGTGACAGGAAACGGCGGTGGGGGCGTGCCTGCGTTTGAACCACACGACACACCCGTAGGGGCAGGTCTTGTGCCTGCCCATGCAACGGCAACGACAGGGGCAACCACAAGGGTTGCCCCTACGGTGGGGGATGTGGTGGGGGCGTTTAAATCCATCACCACGGTTTTGTATACACGCGGGGTCAAACAATCGGGATGGTCCCCGTTTGTCGGGCGGCTGTGGCAGCGTAATTATTACAAACACATCATCCGAGATGCGGGGGAACTGGAACGCATCCGCGAATATATCCTGAACAACCCTGCCAATTGGGCAACCGACGAGGACAACGTTGCCGTATTCTCTGCGTCCGGACGTCAGGAGGTAGGGTAGCGCGTCGCGGGCAACAGTTCCACGATGGTCATCGGGCGCAGTGGCTCTGCGGAGCTGTCCTTGCCTGCCTATCGCTTCTTAGACCCGGCGGTGAAGGCGAACATCTCGCGCCTGGAGAAGGGCGATCTGGTCATCAGCCACGCGACCTTCCGCCAGCCGGTCAAGATTCGCTTCCCGAGAGCCGCGTATCTGCAGGAGGGAAGTGAATCATGAGGAGGTGAGAGACTATGACATCGAAACGGAAGCCAGACGCCGGTGACGCAAGCCATGCGCAGGAACCCGAGATTACCGTTTGGGTGCGCAGGGACATGCGGGATTGGCGCAAGGCGCTATTCCGGGCGAAGGGTATTTCCGGAATCCGCTCGAACGAAAGGGTCTGGTCAAAACCCGCCGTATCGGACGGGCAAAAGCCTGTCGCCTTCCCGACCAAGAGGAGACCCTTCCACCAACGTTGTGCTCGAACGAGGAAGCCCTTAGCGGTTGACATCATCCCGTTCGTGGGTATACAATGGGTATGGGTGGTGAGCCAGGCGTGAACACCTTCGAACAACAGCAGATACTGAAAGAAATAAGGCGGCTCGAGAAAGACCTGTACTATTTGAGAACCAGGCTGGCAAATCTCAGAACGAGAGACCAGCTGTGCCGTTATCCGGGTTCGGAAACAGGTGATTCCAGTTCGCCTTCTCTGGCGGATTTAATCGCCGCGGTAGGCAGGCACTCCAAAGGTGGCAACAGCGTCGTAGACGTACAACTGGAGCGCGAGCGGTGAAGCTGGTTGTCGATAGCAACGTTTTCATCAGCGCTCTCGACCCAAACGACGTGTTCCATAGCCAGTGTTACCCTGTGCTTGAAAAAATGCTCAGTGCGCAGCTAGAAGCCGTGTGTCCCGTTTTGGTGCTCGCGGAGGTCACCTGTGTTATTCGGAGAAGAACGGGCTCCGAAGGCGTTGCAGCTGCCGTCTGCCACCAACTCGTTCGATGGTCATCGATAAGCTGGACTGACATTACACTGGACGTAGCGGAGTCTGCCAGTATATTGGGAGCGCAAATCGGAGTGAAAGGAGGTGATGCTATTGTTCTGCAGGTTGCATTAGAGTACGGCGTACCGCTGTTGACGCTGGACAAAGAGATGAGGCTCAAAGCCCCGCCAAACGTGATGGTCATTACGCCGTCCGATACCGCGTAAAGCCGTGCTTCACATCTGGAGTATCTCCAGCGGTAGTGAACATCCATCGCCCCAGGCCTGGAAGGCGGCGGATTTCCACTGGATAGTCCAGCGACAGGTAGAACTCCAGATCTGGCTTCATCTTACTCTCCTCCAGGCAGAGGTCTTGCCTCTGCTTCATAGATGTCCCTGATTGCCTTCAGGACGTTGCGAACATATACCGCAAGCATCACCCCTCCGGCAGCAGAAGGCGTAGCAGCTCCTCTTCCGCTTCCTTCGTCCAGAAGCGACCACCCTCCAGTTTGGCGTAGACGGTGGGGAACTTCTCCTTCAGCTCCGCCAGCGACATCAGTGGCAGGTCGGGTATCTGCGGGAAGATGACCGTCTTGCCGGGGAAGCGTGCCTCCATGAGTGCCCGTATGCCCTCATGCGCTGCTCTCATGCCACCGATGGCTGCCAGCGAGGCGCGGGTCTGCAATTGACCGCTTTCCATCTGCTCCAGCGTCAGGCGGATGTCCGCCAGCGATGAGCCGCTGCTGCCAAAGAAGCGCACGCTGCGCCCGCAGATAGCATTTGCATCCAGACAGGCTTTGACGCCGCGCGCCACCCCTGCGAAGATGTTATACACACCGCCATCGGCAAGGAGTCGTGCGGAGTCGGCGACCACGTCGGCTATCGGTACCATGTTCACGATGTCGGTGAACCCTCTGCCGTCGGTGAGTTCCAGCAGTTTCTGGTGGAATGCCTGCGGTTCAAACTCTTTGGGGTTCAGGATGGCGAAGCGGATACCCCGCCGTTCGGCAGAGGTGGCGTAGCGCTCGCGCACCGCTTCGAGGCGTACCGCGTCCACATCCGTTGCCACGATGAGGGCAGGCGCGTTCGGATGTTGCACGGCGCGCTGCACATGCATCTGCCCCATGGGTCCTCCGCCTCCCACAATCCAGCAGGCACCGCCCGGGAGGAGGTCACTGCGCAGAGGGATGGCGTTTGCATCGGCAAGTTTGTCGCTGAACGCGCCTACCACCCAGAGGCTATCGTAGTGGATGCGTCCGATGTCCAGACTCAGGCAGCGATCGAACGGGGTGCGACGCAGTATCCACAGTACGCCGCCTTTTGCCAGCAGGTCCGCCACGCCTTCGATTGCTTCCGGGGGCAGTTCGCCAATACACAGGATGTCGTTGTAGCCGCCTTCCGGGGCGTGTCGGCGCGCGGCATCGACGGTCGCTTCGTCCTCCACCAGCTCCATGCCCGACTCGGCGACCAGTCGGACCAGTTCCGCACGCACCTGTCCCCCTGCACTGAGGGCGACCACCCTGCGGGGGCGATGTGTATCGGTGATGGCATCGCCCAGCGTAAAATCGGTGTGCGGGATGCGCTCGCCCATCACCAGCAGCGCCACGCCGTCATGCTGGATGTGCTGGCGGCGTTTCTGAGAATAGGATGCCACCACGCACGCCCACGGCTCCACCAGCGCGGCTTCCACGTAACCGTCCTCGTCCCGGATGGGTAGCAGGTAGCAGCCCTCATCCCCCTCGATAATCTCCTTACCGATGATGCCGTACTGCGTCATCGCGCCCGGCAACACGTAGCCGTACGCGATGCTCTTGCCCTGGTAAAACACGTCCGCCTGCACGATGAACCGTTGCCCGACGTGGAAACGGTCTTGCAGATTCTTGCCGACCTTCACCACGGTGCAGGAGACCTCGTGCCCCAGCACCACTGGCTCCTTTTGAAGGTCACGCCCAACCAGCCGGGGATGCTTCTCGCCCAGCGAGACCACCTTCGTGTCGGAAAAACATAGCCCCAGCGCATCGATACGCACCAGCAGTTCATCATCGCCGGGTTCCGGCACGGGCACCTCTTCGGGCTGTCCGTTCTTCCCCAGGTTCTCCAGCCCTGCCCCGTAAAGGTGCCAGCGGAGCATCTTCTGAGGGATGGGATGCTGTGCATGGCGATATCTGTTCCATTTGTCCATTGTATTCACCTTCCTTCGTCGTTCCGGTTGTCCTCGCGCGAGGCTTGCAGCTGGGCGATAATCGCCTGCCGATACGCCTCATCGGGGCGGGTGTAAATCCGTTCCACATGGTGCGGCGCGAGAAAGTTCGGTCCTCCTGCCGCCATTGTACCCAAAAGTATCTTCACGGTTTTCACCGCCATGGCGGTGGCGGCTATCACTTTCTGCGGTGTCTCTGCGGGAGTAATCAAGCCGTGATTTTGCATCAGGATGACCTTCGGCAACACGCCGTACTGATGCACATAGTTTTCCACCCGACGGCGCAGTTCGCGCGCCAGGGGCAGACCGGGGTCGGTGTAGGGAACCCACAGCGGCGCGATGCCGCACACCACGATTTCGTCGGGGAACAGGCGTCCCGCCAGCAGTTCTTCGGCGTGTTGCGAGCAGAGCAGGGCGTTGACCGCTACCGGATGGGTGTGTCCGACAAAGCGAATGCCCGGCAGTGATAGCAGATAGGCGTGCAGGAAGGTTTCTACCGAGGGCATCTGCTTTTCCTGCGGGTCTACCCGGCTGGTCTCCAACGCCGTGCGGGTGGCTTCATCGGTTTCGGCGGCGTGTTCCAGTGCGTGCAGTGTCTTCTGCAGGTCGACGCGCACGAAGCCCTGCTCGGTGATGTCCATCAGGCGCGTACCGCTGGCTTTCACGTAGAAGGTTTTGCCATCTTCCGCCAGAGCGGAGGTATTGCCTTCGCCCAGTATCGCCAGTTCCCGATGCTCGGCTCCCAGCCAGTGCGAGAGTTCCACCAGTTGTTGCAAAATGCTCATTCGTTGTTTCCTCCGCTATTATACTTCAGCAGTTTCTCCCAGCTCAGGGTTCCGTCTGCTTCGGCAAATTGGTTCAGAAGGTCACGCGCGAACCGGTTCTTTGCTTTGTCCATTTCTTGCTCGAAAACTCTTCGATGTTGTTCGGGATAGTCTTTCATCAAACGGATAACCTTCAGGTAAAAATCTGGGTCGCCTGTTAGCTCCTGCCAAAATGCCTGTCCTGCGACATGCCGATAAGAACGCTTTCCCCTTGCTGGCAAGTTGCGCTTGCCATAAGCAGCACCAAGAATCGGGTCAAACTGCTTGCGCGTCTGGCGAAGATATTGCTGCAAACGCCGACGCAGCTCCTCGAATTGCTCGTTCATCTTCTTCGCCTGGCTGGAGTTGAAAATGTTTGGACCGGACTTAACGGAAATGGCCTTATAGGAAATCTCTCCTTCAACCTCGATGTCTATTCCCTCCGCAGACGATTTCTTACCCCCACTCACCGCCAAAGCCACAGGCTCAATAAACTCGGTGCCAAAAAGTGTCTCATCGGAAGCCATGATATGCTGTTGCAGGACGATTTCTACCAGCTGCGCGGCGGAGGAGATGCCAATGGCACGGAGCAAATAAGGGTTCTTTCGTTTAAGCACATCAAACAGTTGCACCTGCGTCAGATTGGCAATCCGCCGTTCGTAGAAGCGTTCCAGCCTTTGCTTGATGAGTTCCTCCAGTTCATCAGGGGTCATAGGGCGTCCTCTCTTCGGCAAAGGTATACAGGTTCGGCTGGCGGGATTCCTTTTCCATTCTTTCTCGGGCGACCTGCACGTACTCCGGGTTCCACTCAAAACCGATGTAGCGACGTCCCAGACGCACGCAGGCAACCGCCGTTGTTCCGGAACCGATGAAGGGGTCCAGCACCACATCACCCGGCTCCGTAAAGAGCTTGATGAACCATGCAGGCAGGTCTACGGGGAAGGTGGCGGCGTGGTTGCGGTTGTAGCATTCCGTTGCCATGTGTAACACATTGGTAGGGTAGGCCCACTCCCGTCCAATCCAGTTCGCCACGCGCTTGCCGAAGCCACTGCCCACGCGCGAGACATCTCGGCGAAGGTCGTTTTCGCTCAGCTTGCGCAGTCGGGAGTGGCGCCACTCGCCCATTGGAACCATCACTGCTTCCTGAAACATCTTGAACTGCTTCTGTTTGGTGAAGTGCAGGCATCGCTCCCACGCGTCGCGGAAGCGGTTCGGCCACTTTCCCGGGTAAGTGTTCTTCTTGTGCCAGATGTATTCTTCTGTCCAGAGCCACCCCTGCTCGCGCATCTTCAGGATGAGTTCAATCACATAAGTATGTCGTTCCCCGTTCACCACACGCTCTTTGATATTCAGCACGAAGGAGCCCGTGGGTTTCAACACACGCTTCAGCTCAGCGGAGATGGGCAGGAACCAATCCACGTACTCATCGGGGTGAACGCCGCCGTACACGTGTTTGCGTTGATCGGCATATGGGGGAGAAGTCACAATAAGGTCCACGCACTCATCCGGCAGCTGCGGCAGCAGCTCCCGACAGTCGCCTTCCACAATCTGGTTGATGAACCGCTCCAGACCGCCTGTTACTTCCATTGAAGGTTCCTCTGCATTCATCATGACACCCCCTGCTTGGCGCGGGATCCTCTATCGGTATTATACTCTGCCGCTTTGCTCACGGCGAGGGTGTGTCCTCTATCAGCCGTTTGACGCCTTCGGAGATGGTTCCGTCGGGGGCTTTCCAGACCTCGATGCGCGTGCCCCGCTCCTTCGCCCGCCGACAGAGACGTTCCATGACACCTCCAGCCCGCACCCAGACCGCAAACACGACGTCCGCCAGCGCGAATACCAGCTCGTCCCTGCGCTGATTGTGCAAGCCCAGGCTGCCCGCCTGCAAGGGGAACGGCGACAGCACCAGGTCGCGGTCGGTGCGGAACTCCAGCTCATACAACCTCGCCGCCGGGAACAGTGGACGGTTCAAACCTTCGCCCAGCGCGTCCAGAAGTCCCCTGTCCAGCACCGTCACCGAGGGCTTTTCCGCCCGAATCGCCGCGATGGCGACCCGTTGATAGGGCGGCGTGTTGTGCCCGGTGACAGGGATGCCGCCTTCGCGAGTCGCCTGTCGGGTAATCTCGTCTGCTGCCTCCAGCGCCAGATGGGGTGCGTCGCGCGAGCAGGCGACCGCGAAACGCCAGCCGTCCTGCAACAGATGCAGGTTGCCAAGTGCGAACAACACCGGCGGCGCAAACTCACAAAAGGCTTCCAGCGCCATGGGATATAGCCGATGCTGTGCGGTCAGCACCTCCACACCGTGCCGCCGCACCAGTGCGTCCATCTGCCCGAACTGCTTCCGCCAGTCGGCATTGGGTTCGGTTAGTGCCTGCGCCGCCTGTGCCGAAAGTCCCCATTCCTGCTGCAAAGTCTGCGGCGGCGTGGACAGGAACTCGTCCACAGACACGCCCGACCGCGCCCAGCGGTGCAGCACCTGCGCGATTTGACGCTCCCCCAGATGCGGCACACAGGTCAATAACAGGGCGAACCGGGAGGGCAACCAGTATCGTTTCGCGGAAGCCATAGCGGTGTCTCTATTCCCCGTGGCAACCGTGTTCTCCTGCGGCAGGATAGCGATAAGCAGAACCCGAAAAGGTGCTGTAAAGTACTTGGCCCGGAGGAACTGTAGAGAGGATGCGTGTGTTAATCACGGGAGGAGCAGGAAAGCTCGCCCAGCATGTGGCACAGGCGCTGTGCAACAGGCATGAGGTGATACTGACGGATAAAAACCCGCTGCCGCAAGATGGTGAGGACGTGCGCAGGCACATGCCGTTCCTGCAGGGGGATTTGACCCACAAGGAGCACTGCTTTCGCGTGACGGAAGGGATGGACGCCATCGCGCATTTGGGAGCTATCGCCGGCGCAGGACCCGAAACGTTTGCGGTGAACACGGTCAGCACGTGGAACCTGTACGAAGCTGCGCAGGCGCACGGTGTGAAGCGCGTCGCGCTTGCCAGCAGTATCAATGCGCTCGGCTTGGGACCTTACCGCGTTTCGGAAAAAGGATTCCCGTTGCAGCGGTTGCCGATAGACGAAGAACAACCCGCCGACCCACAGGACAACTATTCCCTGTCCAAGTATGTCAACGAGCTGACCGCGCGTGCTTTTTTCAGTGCGTACGGTATCCGCACACACTGCCTGCGCCTGTGCGGCATCTGGCGACCGGAGTGGTTCGAGACCTACCATCCTCGCCCACTGGAACAGCTGAAACGCCCGAATCACGAGGGTTATCTGGTAAGCACGTGGCACTACGTACATTCAGTGGACGCCGCGGAGGCGTTCCGGCTTTCGCTGGAAGCGGATGATGCGCCCGGCTTTGCCGTCTACTATGTGGTGGCACCGGTTACCAACCGCCCCGAGCCGACGAGGGAGCTCATTGCCCGCTTCCTGCCGCAGTGGTTGCCGCTGGCGGAAGGGATTACAGGCAGGCATGGGTTGTACAGCACCGCAAAAATCGAACGCGAGCTGGGCTGGCAGGCACGCCATCTGTTGTCCGAAGAGCGCCTGAAAGGAGGCACGCCATGAAAATCACCGAAGTGCGCGTCATTCTCACCTGTCCGGGGCGCAACTATGTGCTGGTGAAGGTGCTGACCGACGAAGGGGTGTACGGTGTTGGGGACGGCACACTGAACGGTAGCGAACTCGCAGTTGCCGCCGCTATCGAGCACCTCTCGCATCTGCTACTCGGCATGGACCCGCAGCGCATCGAGGACATCTGGTATTTCCTGTACCATCACACCTACTGGCGAGGAGGACCGGTGTACGCGGCGGCAATCGGCGCGATAGACATCGCCCTGTGGGACATCAAGGGCAAAATGGCTGGAATGCCGGTGTATCAACTGCTGGGTGGCGCGGCGCGGGATAAGATACTCTGTTATGGACACGCCGGGGGGCGCACTCCGCAAGAGGTGGAGGAGAACGTGCGCCGCCTGCAGGCGAAAGGATACAGGGTTATCCGCGCACAGATTGGAGGCTATGGCGGTTCGGGCATGGTGCGCACCGAGCCGTCGCCACGCCCGGGTATTCCGCCCACTCAATACTTTGACCCCACGCCCTACATGCTGGAACACGTGAAGTTGTTTGAGTATCTGCGCAAGCAGCTGGGTGATTCGGTCGAGCTGTGTCACGACGTGCACGAGCAGCTCACGCCCATTCAGGCGGCATGGCTGGCGAAGCAGCTGGAGCCTTACCGGCTGTTCTTCCTGGAAGACCCACTACCGCCTGAGCAAATCCAGAGCTTTGCGCTGGTGCGGCAGGCGTCCACCACTCCGCTGGCGATGGGCGAGATTGTGCACAACCGCTACGATGCGCTGCCTTTGCTCCAGAATCGATGGATCGATTACCTGCGCTGTGCCCCGATGCATATCGGGGGCATCACGGAGATGCGCAAGGTGGCTGCACTCGCCGAGACGTTTGGGGTGAGTATGGCGTTTCATGGCGCGGCGGATTTGGGACCGATTGCGCAGGCGGCAGCGGTGCATCTGGATATGGTAATACCTAACTTCGGCGTACAGGAGTGGGTGACGTTTCCCGAAGAGGCATACGAGGTGATGCCGGGGGCATGTGAATTTCGGGACGGTTACGCCTATCCCCCTGAACGCCCGGGCATCGGGCTGGACATCAACGAGGAGTTAGCAGCGAGGTATCCCTATCAGCGGGCGTTCATGCCTCTGGTGCGGCGCGAAGACGGAACGATGCACAGGTATTGAAGAACGCGGATGAACGGATGCGGGACTCTCCTGCGCATAGGGAACCTCCCTGCCTGGCGAGCAACAGTTAAGGCTGTGTAGTGTCTTTATCGATAAAAGGGCAATTCCGGAGGTGCGGTCTCGATGTCGGTGAAACCACCCAAACCGATGCAGACGGGTGAGTATCCCAGTTCGCGCGCTATCCTCGCGCTGGTATTCGGGATACTGGGGCTGTTAAGCATGGGGTTGTTTGCCATACCCGCGTGGATACTCGGCAAAGCGGAGCGTCAGGCTATCGAGCGGGGCGCATCACCCGAAGCGGGGCGCGGCATGGCAGAGGCGGGATACATTCTGGGAATTATCGGTGTGGTGCTGCTGGTCATTGCCGCCCTGTTCGTGCTGGGATGGGTAGCCCTTGTCCTGTACGCTATCTCTCGCGGGTAATAGGCGCACGGTAACCTCAGCAGGAGTTATGCACATGACGGGGAATGGTCATTATCGATGTCATTCTCAGCGGAGCGAAGAATCTCAGAGACCCTTCGCTGACGCTCAGGGTGACAATGGTGAGATGCTTCGATTGCGGTCAAAATGACATGAAATTGTCTTTGCATTCGGTAAAAAGTAGGACCTGCACCGTGTTCATCTCCGCTGCTTGAGCACTGCAGAGTAATATTTTTCCTTCCCACCGTCCTCGCGGCGAGCCAGCCGAATCAGCCATGAAACGCCTTGCGTCTGTTCCAGAATAAGTTGACACATGTCTACCTTACGCCTGTACAGGGTGGAAGGAGGTGAGTGTGATGGAAGTGGAACGCGAGGCGAAGCTGTTTGAGGCGGGTTCCTACCCTGACAAGGGATTAGACGTCAGTGAGGAGCAGCTGCAAACGCTGGTGGACAGCTTCACCACGCCTGTTCCGCTGATGGTCGAACACCTGTCGCAGGGCTGGCAGATTGGGCAGCTGAAGCGGTTGTGGCGGCGGGGCAAGGAGCTGTTCGGCAGGCTGGCGCTTTTGCCGGAGGCGGAGGCGTTGCTGAAAAGGCTGGGTATCCGCGGCATCAGCGTGGCGGTGACGCCCGATGTCAAACGCATCGTGGAAGTATCGGTAACGGCAACGCCGCGCGTGGCAGATGCGCGTTTGCTGAGCGCACATGCAGTGACGTTTTCGGGAGAGATTTTGCTGACGGAGGTGACGGCGTTGGAACAGGACATGGAGGCGCTACGCCAGCGGGCGGAGGCGGCGGAGTTTGCCCTGCGCGAGCGCGAGGTGGAAGAGACCCTTCAGCGGTGGTTGCGTGCGGGCAAGCTGACGCCTGCGGTGCGCGAGATGGCAAAGACGCTGTTGCTGCAGGGCACGCAGACGGTGACTTTTGCGGGTGGCAGTGCCAGCGTGGCGGAGGTGTTTTTCCGCTTCGTGGAGGCGTTGCCGCCGATGGTGCGCTTTGGGGAGGTAGCACCTGCAGGCGATGAGGAGCAGCCGCTGAGCGCGGAGCAGGAGGCTTTCTTACGCAAGTACTGGGGCGACCTGCCGGTGGAACAGGTTGCCCGCTACATGTCGCAGGGAAGGAGGCGATGAACGATGCCAGCGTTGACGGGACCGTACGACCCGCAGGACAAGCCGGGCGAGCTGGTGAGCTACAGAGTGGGCGCGAATGCGGTAATCCACAAGGGCGCGCTGGTGAGCGTGCGCAGTGATGGTTACGCCTATCCATCGCGCAGCGGCACGAGCAGTGATGTGTTCGTGGGTGTGGCGTTTGAGAGTGCGGACAACACGGGCGGCGCGGCTGGCGCGAAATCGGTTCGCGTGTGGAAGAGCGGCACCTACGTATACAACGGCAGTGGCTTCACGCAGGCGAGTATCGGGCAAGCCATGTATGCGGCGGACGATAACACGCTGACCACCACAGCGACCAACAACCAGCTGGTGGGTTATGTGGTGGAGGTGCTGTCGTCGACGCAGGCGCGCATTCGGATTGACAACGCGGTGCGATAGGAGGTGGAGCGATGCCAGCGATTACACGCAACGAGATGGGCGCGCTGCTGGAGGCAGGGTTACGTGCGGACTTCTTTGAGGCGTACCGGCATCAGGTGGAGAATGCCATTTACCCGCAGATTGCGACCGTCATCCCGACCGAGCTGCCCGTGCAGAGGTACGGCTGGCTGGGCAGTGTGCCTGCCATGCGCGAGTTTGTGGATGAGCGGATGCCCAAGGGGTTACGCGCCTACAACTACACCATTCAGGACAGGGTGTGGGAGAGCACCATCGCGGTAGAGCGGCGCGCGCTAGAGGACGAACAGATTGGCGCCATTCGTCTGCGGGTTCAGGACCTGGGACGGGAGGCCGCGCGACACAAGGACTTTCTGGTGGTAAAGGCGCTGCTGGACGGGTTCAACACGCCCTGCTACGACGGACAGCCCCTGTTTTCGAACGCACACTCGGAGGGCGATAGCGGCGCACAGAGCAACACCACCACCCAGCCCCTGAATCCTGACAGTCTGCAGAACGCCATTTCCAGCATGATGCTTTTCAAGGACGACCAGGGCGTGCCGCTGGGCATCCTGCCCGACACGCTGCTGGTGGGACCGCGCTTGCGCTGGGCAGCGATGGAGCTGCTGGAGTCGCAGGTGGTGGTCGTCAAAGCGGGTTCCGGTGATAACACACCCTATCGCAACGTGTTGCAGGGTGCGTTGCGGCTGGTGGTCAGCCCATATATCACAGGCAACCAGTGGTTTGTGCTGGACACCAGCCGGGCGGTGCGCGCGGTGATCCTGCAGGAGCGGTCGGATGTGCCGGTGGAGTTTGCCGCACTGGAAGACCCGTCGGTGAGCGAGAGCGTGTTCCTGCGGGATGTGGTGTATTACGGTGCGCGAGCGCGTTACGGCGTGGGCTACGGCTTGTGGCAGACGGCTTTCGGCAGCAACGCCAGCTAAGTGTTTCCCTACCATCCCCTTCTCCCGTGAACCGGGAGAAGGGGCTTTTTGCAAAGTTCTTGGAGGTGCACGGATGGACATCGGCATTCAGGTGATGACACTGATTGGAGCGATGGTGTCGGCGCAATGGGCTTTTGCCCGGTTGACTCTGCGCGCGTTAGAGCGCATCATCCAGGCGCAGGAACAGACGCTGCGGGAACATCTGGTGCGGCTGGAGCAGGCGGTGCGGGGCAACACCGAGGCGCTTCAGGCACTCAAGGAGACCCTGGCAGGCGTCAAACTCAACGGCTCGCGGCGAGTGACCTGTGGAAAGGAGTGAGAGACGATGCGGTTCACGGATGCGACAGGGCGATGGCAGGCGGTGCGGAGCGACATGCCTTTGCCTGTGGCGGGTGGGCAGGTACTGCAGTGGCTCTCCGACGATTTCGCCACGTTGAACACGGACACCTGGGAGGTGTCTGGCACTCCATCGGTCGGCAGCAGCGAGCTGTCGCTATCCGCTGGTCAGGCGTTGTTGAGCCGTCAGTGGTTCCAGCCACCGTGCTTGATTGAAGCGGTCTGCACCATGACAGCCCGTGCCGGTACCGACGATTTCCGCATTGGTCTGTACACCGACGATAATAACCTGGTGGAATGGCGAGCGTCGGGCACTACTACCAGCAACATGGATGCGGTGCTGCGTGCGGGTGGAGTCGCGGATGACCAGACCGGCATCAACGTCGGTGCAGCCAACAACTCCTATCGCTTAGCCAGCATTTACGTCGGTGTGGGCGAAGCGGTGTGGTCGTTCCGCACCATCAACTCGCAGATAGTGCGCAACGAAGTGTATCGCATTCGGGAGCATGGTATCCCCAGCGGCCCGTTCCGTGTGCGGTTGGCGGGTCTGGCGGGCACGAGCCAGATGAAGGTTCACCGAGTGCAGGCGTATCAGCTGGCGGATGTGGTGGTGCCTGGTGCGCTGGGACACCATATCGACAACATGGCTATTCCCGTGCGGTTGACCAACACCCCGTTCATAGCGCCGCCTACCAACATGGCACTTGGTGCTGTTCAGGTAACCACTGATACGTTCGCGTCGCTGGCAGCTGGTTCGGTGGGTACGGGTTCCAACCGTGCGGGGTATCAGGAGCAGACGCATGTGCAGGCGTACTTCAGCGGTGACCAGCCGTTTACGTGCTGGCTGGAGTGTCAGGTAGATGGCAGCAACTGGGTCGTGATTTGGTACGGTTCCAGCAGTGACGCTACGGCGGATGGTGTGACCCGTTACTATGCGGTATCGCCGATACTGCAATGCATGGGCAGCCGCAACTATCGGGTCAAGGTGCGCAACGGCGGAGCAGCAGCAGGCAACTTCCGTGCGAGTATCTCGTTTGCGATTCTGTAAGGGGGTAACGGCATGAGAGCATACGTTAAGGCGGTCGGTACGAATGTGACATTGGTGGACATTGACGCTGGCGAGAAGGTCACGGTGTCCGCCAGTTCGTTGCAGAAGCTGTTCGGCGTCGTGCCACAGGAAGGCGAAGTATGGGACTATCGTGCGGCGCGGCTGGATGAGATTGCCGAAGTGTTCCGCAAATGGCAGGCTGTGCAGCAGGCGTAGGTGGGACGAGATGGCAATCGTAGTGACACGAGATGCGGTCAAGCGGACGGCGTCGTTGTCCTCCAGCACGTTCGATCCGCAGATCGATGCGCTGATAGCCGACCTTGTTCCGGTGATAGAGTACACGCTGTCGCCGGATGCCCTGTCGGATAGCACAGTGGAGGCAGTTCTCAGTCGCGGGGCGACGGAGATTATCGCAGGGGAGTTTCTGGCGCAGCGGTTGCGCGAGGAAGGAGCGACGGAGTCGTTCGAGGTGGGTAGCGTGCGCGTCGGGGAAAGCCCCCAATCGCGTGCCGATTTGGGCGACCCCTACGGGCTGATTCAGCGCGGTTGGGCGCGGTTAAAGCCTTTCCTGAAACCGGTCTACACCCAGTCCAGCACGCGCCACCGCGAGCGGCAGGTGACCGAGCAGGCGATGAAGGGCTGGTAGGTGAGGCAGATGGCGAAGCGGGCAGAGCGGGTGCAGTCGCTGGTGCGGCGGCATGGCGAGGAGGTAGTGGTGAACGGCACACGCACGGTGCGGATGGTGGTGTTCGTGGCGACGAGTGGACTGCTGCGCGCCTTCTTCACAGACGAGGACCTGCTGAACTATAACCGACCACTGTGGGCAGGAGTGATGGCGCCAGAGGAGACCCTGAATGCCGGTGATAGCGTCGTGCGGGATGGGATAACCTATATCGTACGGCGCGTGGCGGTGCTGAAAATCGGTAATGCGCCGGCAGTGAAGCTGGCGGTGTGGAGCCAGTGAGGGCAGATCATGCCCTACTCCTGACCTCCCCCGTGGACGGGGACAGGGTTGCCCCCCTCCTGACCTCCCCCGTGAACGGGGGAGGAACCGCAACTCCCTCCCCGCGCGGGAGCGGATATTCGCCCCACCCTCCACGGGAGACCGCCGCTTACGCGCGTTCCAGCCGTCAATCGTCGCCCACCTGTCCGAAGTGGCGCACCAGAATGCCAAAGTCGAACAGGCTGATTTCGCCGTCGCCATCGAAGTCGGCGGTGGGTTCGAAGCCCGGTTCTCCCTGCAGCTTGCCGAACGCGCTCACCAGACGAGCGAAGTCAAACAGTGTGACCTCGTTGTCGCCATCGGCGTCGCCGTTGAGCAGGGTTACGGTCAGCGTTCCCGCTGGCAGGGCGATGTTTGTGAACACCCGGCGTAGCGAACGGTCTGCCTTGAAGGCGATGGTGTAAGTGTCCGGCGTCAGGGTGAGCGGGAATTTCCCTTCGGCGTTCAATTCGGGCGAGAAGGTGAGCAGAGTCTGGCTACCTGTCGAACGCACCTCCACCTGCAGGGGCAGTGCCGAATAGTCGCCTGTGTAATCGTTCAGCGAGATGGTCACCTCCGTTGGCACGGGCGTCAGCAGGAAGGCGCGGGTAATCCCATTGTGCGCGCCGTAACCGGTAATCTGCCCGAAGTCGTTGATGGCGCGCGCTTCGTTAAGTATCCAGTTCGCACCGGCAGGCAGGAGGGTATTGAGGTCGGTCATGACGCCGTTCACCCACAGAAAGGCGCGCAACGAGGTGTTGTCCGACAAATAGGAATGCCCGACCACATGTCCCAGATTGTTGATGCCAAAGGCGCGGGCGGCGTTGCCTCCCAGGGAGCCGAGGTTGATGACGGTATTGTCCTGCCACAGGGCGGGGCGCGTGAGGGTAGTGGTTCCGACGCGCGTGTTGGACGAGCCCACTACCTGCCCGCGGTCGTTGACGGCGAAGGATTCCGCCGTGGTGCCGCCGGGCAAGTAGGGCAGGGCGTCGGTCAGCGGGTTGATGGGACTGTACGGCTGCGTGCGGAAGGCGCGACGGCTCCCCGCCGCTCCGGAACCACCTACCACCTGCCCGCGATTGTTGATGGCATTGGCGATGCTGATTTCGTCCGGGTTGCCGCTGATGTTGCCGAGGTCGAACCAGTCCCACCAGCCGCCGGCGTTGTAGCTCCAGCGGAAGGCATGGTAGACGCCGTCGGGGTTGATGGCGGACCAGCCTGCCACGTGCCCGGCGTTATTAATGCCGTACGCCCTGCCCTGCCAGGTGCTGGGGATGGGGCGCAGGTCCACCATCTCGCCTGGATCGGCACGACGGTTGCCGTTGAGGTCGCGCCAGATGAAGGCATGACGCGCCTGCAGGGTATCGCTCCAGCCGACCACCTGTCCGGCGTCGTTGACGGCGCGCGCCTCGCTGCCGCTACCACCCAGCGTGCCGAGGTCTATCATCACGCCTTGCGTCCAGAAGAAAGCGCGCCCGTCCGACCAGCCTGCGACCTCCCCCTTGTTATTGATGGCATAGCCGCGGCTCTGCCCGTTGGCGGTAATCGCGCCCAGATCGATAATGGTATACTGAGCATAGGTCGCAGAGAGGCACAGTGTGAAGGAGAAAGCGCACATCAGCGTGTAAAGGACTGAAGCGCGTGGCATCAGGGTGTTCCCTCCTTTCATCAAAGTACGGCAGCATAGCACAAGGGGAAGCGGTTGTCAAACGAGGCCATGATGGGCGACGAGGTGATTCGGGCGCAAGACATCTGGGCAGGCTACGGCACGAACACTGTGCTGAAGGGCGTGGGGCTGTGCCTGCAGCGCGGGGAGTTTGTGGGGCTGCTGGGACCGAACGGCAGCGGCAAGTCCACGCTGTTGCGCGTGCTGAGTGGAGTGCTGAAGCCCACGCGAGGGGAGGTATGGCTGGATGGGCAGCCGTTGTCGCGCCTGCGGGCGAAGGAGGTGGCGCGTCGGCTGGCGTTTGTACCCCAGCGGGAGGAGGTGGCATTCGGTTTCAGCGCGTGGGAGGTGGTGCTGCTGGGGCGCGCGCCCTACATCGGCTGGTGGGGCAAGGAGCGTGCGGAGGACGTGCAGGCAGCGCAACGGGCAATGGAGCGGACGGACTGTGCCGCCCTATCAGAACGGGCGTTCAGCTCATTGAGCGGTGGCGAACGGCAGCGCGTGGTGCTGGCGCGGGGTCTGGCGCAGGAGACCTCCCTGCTGTTGTTAGACGAGCCGCTGACGCATCTGGATGTGGCGCATCAGGTGGGTACGCTGTCGTTGCTGCGCCAGTTAAACCGTGAGGAAGGCTTGACGGTGCTTGCCGCGCTGCACGACATCAACCTGGCGTCGGAGTTTTGCGACCGATTGCTGGTGTTGCGTCAAGGGCAACTGGTGGCAGAGGGCACACCGTCGGAGGTCATCACGCCGTCCTTGCTGGCGCGGGTGTTTGGACTGGAGGCGTGGGTCCGCGTGAATCCAGTAACGGGGCGTCCGCATGTGCTGCCCCGCCCGCGCCAGCATGTGGAGGCAGGAGCAGGCAACGGCAGGCGGGTGCACGTGGTGTGCGGCGGCGGCACGGGGGCGGCGTGGATGGGCGCGCTGGTGCGGGCAGGGTGGCATGTGTCGGTGGGGGTGGTGCATCTGCTGGACAGCGATGAGGAACTGGCACAGGAGCTGGGCGCAGAGGTCATCAGCGAGGCGCCGTTTACCCCGATTTCGGAAGAGAGCCTGCAGTTGCTGCGCGACGCGATGGCGAAGGCGGAGGCGATTGTGGTGGCGCCGGTGGCGTTTGGGCATGGCAATCTGGCGAACCTGCAGGCAGTGGTGGAGGCGCAGGGGGCGGGCAGGCGAGTGCTGCTGGCGGACTGCGACTGGCAGGAGCGCGATTTCACGGGCGGACAGGCGTTGCGGCTGATTGAGCAGCTGCAGGCAAACGGCGCGCAGCGGGTAGGTTCTCCAGAGGAGGCGGTGGCAAGGCTGGGGGACGAAGCACCAATGGCGTGAACCCTTAGATTTTTTCTGCCCGTCGGCGAAAAATGCTTGACAAACCTCTGATGTAAGGTGTATACTCTAACCAAACCCGTGTTCTAGAGGAGCGCAAAGGGAGGCTTATCAAGATGTCTTGCAATTTGCGCTTTTATACCCCCCCCCTTTATCGCGTGGGCAGTGGTGAGCCTGTGTTTGCTGGTCTCCCCCCTGCAAGCCCAAGACCTCTACATCACCCTGCTCAACGGCGACTGCGACGGCGATAACGAAGTCACCCTCTTTGATTTCGGGATTGTAGTTAGCGCGATGGGAAGCGTGCCCGGCGACCCCAATTGGGATCCGCGTGCTGACCTCGACGGCGATGGCGAAGTGACCCTGTTTGACTTCGGCATTGTGGAGCGCAACTTTGGACAGGTGGGCGCGGAGCCGTTTGACCCCACGCTGCCACGTCTGCCCGCACCGAGTGAGGGGTACTCCGCTAGCGGCAGGATTCAAATTGAGGCGTGGGAAGGCGAACCTGTCCGGGTACGTATTGAATCGCTGCGTGAGGATGAGGCACAACCGATAGTGTATTGGAAGGAGGTTTGGACAGGGCAGTTTTTCACCTTATTCCTGCCGGACTCAGGTCCATGGATGTTTCGTGTTGAAGCAGAAGCGACTGTGCTCACTGCTGCCCCCAGGTTGCCAAAATTCTATGCAAAAGGAGAACCGATAAGGATTCTCGCACGGTATCCTGCCATAATGACGGACGAGCATGGCACAGAGATACTGGAGAACTTTGCTGATGCAGTATTCGACCCTGCCCCCATTGGGCTGAAGGTAGTACCCGTCGATTATGATTTTGTCGAGGTTGTTGCGGCAGATGGCACGCGATTTCCCCCCAACAGAGAGCGCGAAGTACCTCAGAACTTAGTGTGTTACTGGCAACTGCGTTCGGGCAGAGGGGCTCTTGTTCCTGCGACAGGCTCTGGAAACTTGCATAGCGCTCAGTATTATCCCGAAGAGCTGTATCCATGGCAAACAGAGCAGGAGGTGATAGTGGAGTGTACGGTTGTGGACAGTTCGCCTGTAGAGTCCCGTAAAGACGAACCGGTAACTGCTGTCATCCGTTTTAAGATAGTAAACACACCCACGTTGCACATTTCTGCACATGCGCATCCTATTGGCGGTACTCCTGTTGCGTCAGCCGCAGGCTGGCAATTCGCCATAAACTTTGTCGCCTCGGCAAGACTGGGGACTTGCTGGCAGCTAGCGGATTCCGAAGTACACTGGACTACCCCTTGGGGACGATTTACTGGTAGGAATATTCTCGTACCAATTACAACGGAAGAAGAGCACAGGAGGTTTCCGTTCAAAGCTGACGCCACCTTTCGGAGGACACCACTACCCCCTCCGGTGCCTCCTGAAGAAATCACGGACACGAAATATTCCTCATGCATCCTTGGGTTTCACCGGTACTATTACGACGAGCAAATAGATCCGGCTCGGGGTGCCAGCATAGCGGGTACTTGCGAGCCGCCTAACTGGTTTGACAATCGCCGCGGTCACTGGGGACATATACTGGATCGTTATGGCTTCAACAAGACTGACCCAAATCTGGCGGGGCAATACGTGGTTCACTATGCCCCAGAGCCTTTTAGAGAATTACTGGATGAACTACCACGCGACAGACCGCATATCATCCTAGCAGTTCTATACTGGCAAGGGGCTTATGCGCCGCCTGAGCATCGTTATGAAGAGGCATACCGTGGGAGAATTTATATCTTTGAAGTCCCAACCGTGAGGGTGTATGACGACTTCAATCTATATACGGCCAACGCAGGGCTGACCGCGGGTGGCGTAGACCTCGTGGCTCGAGTCACAATTCACGAGTATGCGCACAGAGACATGTTCAAGCGAGGTTGGAATAGCTTTCGGGTTGAAGACATCGGGGGAACCCGTCAGAATAATTTTACGGATTGGAAACCCGGCTCTAAAAACTGGTTTGACGGTGACCTCGATGGAGACTTGCTGAATGATGGGTTCGAGTCCAAATACAAACAAACATACCATTGTTCCCACCAGCACGCGTATAGCATTGCGATTTGGTTCACCAAGGACACAACCCATAGAGTGATCGCGGACTACGAGATGTTATCCTTGCTGTGGGGTGAGTGGGGAGATCCTGGTAGTAGCTCACCGTACACCATTGGCGAGCTTGACATACAAGACTGGTCTGTTGGCGGACGGCAAGACTATTGAGGGACGTCGGTTCGTACGTAACACGCTTGCTCTCGGAGGAGGGAAAACCATGAAACGTCTGGCATTCATGCTGTGGATGTTATCTGCGCTTGCGTGTCACTGTGGCATGGCGGATTCCCCGCTAAAGCTGCCGCAGCGGATGCGCATGCCTGCCCTGGTACTGCCGGAGACGCCTCGCGAATGGGTTGAACTGTACATTCTTGCCCAAAATCAACCCGCGAAGCTGCTCTTCTATGTGGACCCAAAGACATGTTACGGTTTAGAGAAGAGGCAACCTCCACTCCCGCAAGTAGGGATATCCGGGCTCAACCGCCTGTACGCCCTCCGCTTACTGGGAGACAGTGGGGGGATAGAGATGATCCCTGCCCTGCAAAGCATGTCGGCGCAGTATCGCCAAGGCGGTGTGAACTATTCCAGCAAGAAGCAGATAGCGCATGTTATCGATTTGACCATCGAGCGCATCCGTTATCGGGCGAAGGGTAGAGACGCCTACGTTCGGGAAATGATACGCTGGGTGCAGTCACCGGAGCCGCCATGGGAGAAGTCGGACGAGGTGATAGACTATGTTGAGCGTGTGGTGGAGGCAGCGCGCGCGCTGGCTGCAGTTGGGGCACAGGAGTCAGTACCTGTCCTGACTGACCTGTGCAACCGCCCCTGGTGGGACGGCAATCCGTGGGTGATTCACCTCATCCGAGCGCTTGCATGGCTTGGTGACAGACGCGCGATGCCTGTGTTGGAGCGTGAGCTGGCAAGGTTCACGCCTTACCAGGCGGGTTGTGCCAGTGTGCCGGCTGCTTTCATACCCCTTGAGGCACGAGAACCTGACCCGGTTTTGGTATACTGGCAAATGCGCACGGAAGGAAAGAGTTTACCACAGGCGATCGAGGATATCATTTACTCAATGGCTGACCTTGGCGGCAAGTTCGAGCAGCGGGAAATCTTGCGGGAGTGCGTAGGACCGACAGCAATACCCTATTTGCTGCGTGCGCTGGCGGCTCCCCCGAGCAGCGACCGTGGTGTTGATGTACAGGGAGTTGCTGCTCAACTACTGGGGGAGTGGCGAGTCAAGGAGGCCGTTCCACTACTGAAGGACCTGATGCATCACGCGCGTTTATGGTCGTTGCGTGGCACTGCAGCGATAGCGCTGGGACAGATTGGTAGCCCGGAGGCGGTGGATGCCCTGATAGCCGCTGCGGATTTGCAGCAAGAGAGCGAATTTCTCGCCGCTGTCGCCGATGCACTGGGCTATTTAAGGGATGCGCGCGCTGAGGCGGCGCTGATGAATCTATTGAAGCACCCGGACGCGAACGTGCGTTACTCGGCTGCCAAAGCGATTGAGAGTTCGGGCACGATCAGGATACTGCCAGAACTGGAGCAGAGAGCCGACCAAGAGACGGTTGGGTCGGTCAGGAGAGCGCTCGTTCAGGCGATAGAACGAATCCGGGGGCAATAGTACCGTTTAGGCACAGCCGGTAGTGTTGCCTACCTCCTTTCTTGAACCACAGGCGAGGGAGTACTTGTCGCGGCGTTCGCGGGGGGACAGGGTGCCAGCAAAAATCGTGCAGGAGGTGAAGAGATTGGACATCTCATCGTGGTGGCGTCGCGTGCGGCGGCGCGGGCTGGATAGAGAGCAGGCGGCGGTGGAAATCACCGCCGCTTTTCGTTCAGGCACCGCTGTGGACGAAGACGACCTGTTACGCACGCGCGGCGAGCGGGTGTACGACGAGATGCTCACCGACGCGCAGGTGCAGTCCGCGCTGACCACCAAGAAGTTCGGCATTCTGGATGCGGACTGGCAGGTGGTGCCGGACGGCGAGGACGAGCCATCGCAGCAGGCGGCGGAGCTGGTGCGCTTCGCGCTGGGGCAGCTACGCGGCTCGGTAACACGCATCCTGCTAAACGCGCTGGACGCGCTGGCTCACGGCTACTCCGTGCAGGAGATTAACTACTCGCTGTGCGAGCAAGATCCCTGGCGCGGCAGGGTCATCTGGCAAAGCATCAAGAGCAAGCCTCCACGCCTGTTTCGGCTGGAGATCGACGAATACCGCAACCTGAAGTCGCTGTATCTGCGGATGCCGGGAGGGCAAGAGCAGCCGCTTCCCGCCGAGAAGTTCGTGCTGTATGCCTACAACAGCCGCTACGAGTCGCCGTACGGGCGCAGCGACCTGCGGTCGGCATACAAGCACTGGTGGGCGAAGCAGCTGTTGCTGAAGTTCTGGTTGCTGTCGCTGGAGAAGTTCGGCGCGCCAACGGTGAAGGGGGTGGTGCCCCGGCACGTGCCCGAAGAGGAGCGGCGCGAGCTGCTGCGGGTGCTGGACCGCATCCAGCAGGAGACGGCGGTGGTGTTACCCGAGGACGTGCAGATCGAGCTCATGGAGGGCAGGTCGCCCATCGGGGCGGCGTACCTGCAGGCGGTGCAGTTCCACAACCGCGAAATCGCCCGCGCCATTCTGGGGCAGACGCTGGCAACGGACGAAGGGATGCGAACCGGCTCGCTTGCGCTGGGCAGGGTGCATTATCGGGTGATGCAGCTCTATTTTCGCGCCCTGCGCCGTGACCTTGCGGAGCAGGTGATGGAAGAGCAGTTGTTCCGGCGGCTGGTGGAGCTGAACTTCGCCGGGGCGAAGGTACCGCGCTTCGTATGGGTGGAACGAGAAGAGGCGGAAGACGGGTAAATCTGCGGGTGTTCCGTGTTTAACGGCGCGAATCGCAGCTCGGTGGACAGCCTGACGCTCACGATAGCCCAGAACTTCCTGACGGCGTGGGGCGGACTAAGCGTGGTGAACGGCTAGCTCACCGCAAAAGTGAAGACTGGGGCGCCCCACTGGGTCGCCCCTACAGGTTTCGCGAGGAGGAGTGATACCGCTTCCACACACGGAAGCCGATTTTGCCGTAGAAGTCCACCAAATCCGTCCAGTCAATTGCCATGCGTTGCGCCCCCTGCTGCTGCACATATTCCACGCCCTTGCACAGCAACGCCAGCCCCAGACCTTTGCCCCGCGTGCTCTCCGCCAGACCGATAGGCCCCAGTCCCCCATACGCCTCACCCAGCAGTTTGCGCCAGTAGATGGAAGGACCGATGCGTTTGGAGCCGCGATGGAAGGTGTGGCAGAAGCCCACCACCTCGTCGCCCTGCACGAGGATAAGGATGTCACGCGGGGTATCCTCCACCTCCAGCCGCTTGACGGTTTCGTAGTACCACCTGCCCGGAAACTCCTTCTGCAAGAAAAGGAGCAGGGCGGGCACGTCTTCCTGAGTGCAGTTACGAATGACGTACTCCCCGCGCAGGCGATGCAGGTTTGCCTCCACCTCTTCGGGCACGCGATAGTCTGCCAGCTCGCGCACCAAATCCACCGCCACGTGCTCGCTGATAGCGAAGCCTGCTTCCCGCAGCAGCTGCTGATGCAGCGTTTGTTCCGCCGGCACGCCGGGGAAAAAGTGCGCGGGGTCGGAGCCGTAGTTCACCCGCTTCCTGCCCTGCTTCTTCAGCCAGTCCAGCGCGGTTTGCAGCAGCTGGCGCGCCGCCTGTTGACCCTGCTCGTCGGGCACGAACGCCAGCGCGCCGATCCAGCCCTGTTCGGGCATCATGCCCGCCGAGCCAAGCGGCTCTTTGCATACCCTGGCGTGTGCGTAAGCCAGCAGTTTGCCCGTTACGTCTTCCGCTACCCACACCGCTTCGGGATCGAAATGGGCATCCCGCAGCACGTTCTGCTCAAACAGCGGGGCATCCAGCGGGAATGCCTCTCCCATGCATTGGTTCCACAGCGTCAGAACAGCCTGCTGGTCTTCGATGCGAAAGGGGCGTATCCGCATCTCAGTGAACTACCTGCCTGGTGTACTTTTCTATCTTCGCCCGCAGATGAGCGTCATAGCGAGCCACGATGTCGCGCGTGAGGATAATGCGCCCCAGCAGGTCGCCCCCGTCGCTTTCGATAACCTGCATCACGTGCGCGGGCGCGAACAGCTTCTCAAAGGGGTCTTCCTGCGGGTTTCCATCTGCTTCGGCAAGCACCTGCCGGATGACGGGAGCCATCGCGCGACGCACAGGGGCGTAGTGTTTCAACATCCAGTCCCTTACCTGCTGGTACTTCTCGTCGCAGCCGTCATGCACGGTGTCGCGCGCCGCCCAGCACAGCACATCGACCAGCTGCTCGTACTGTTCATAAAAGGCAAGGAACTGTTCGCGCTGGCGCTGGCACTGCGCCAGAGGGTCGGTGCGCTCCAGAACCCAATGCGCCACCAGAGACATCCCATCCCTCAGCCATGCGGTAAACGCCCTGACCCCGCGAACCGCCCACAGATAACAGTGTCGGATGAGATAATAGCGTGTCCATTGCGCGCGTAACCAGCGAACTTCCGCGCCTTCTTGCGAACGATGCATGGTCGCCTCCTCTCTACCTCTTTTCACTTCGCAGTGCAGTGGCGCCAGCACTATGCGCCACGTTGCTGGTGTCAACGGCACGGAGGGAGCCTCGCCCTCCGTGTGTTCGGCTACTCTCCCGCTGCCCTGCGCTGCACGAAATTGAGCCTCAAATCAGTAAGCAATCGCTCTAAATCGCGGCGCTGGGAGTCCGAGATATGCGGTTTCAGCACTTCCGCCAGCGCCGCCACGCAATCGATGGCGATTTTTGCCTGCGGCAGGTCCGTACGTAATTCCCCCAGCACAGGGTCTTTCCATAACCCCATTTTAATCCACGCCTGAGCCTGCATTTCCTCAATCATCCACAAAGCAACCGTCAATACATCCACCGGCTCCTGGCGTGCCTGCTCCTGCGTGGTCTGTTCCGACTGCGACTGTTGCTGCTCCTCCATGGTAGCACCTCCCGCAGTTTCACCGATTATATCACACCTTCTGCGGGACGGCAACTATTCATCTGTCTGCGTGTAGCTTGAAATGATAGTCGCCAGAGCCAATCTCCACCACCATCCACTCGCCCTCGTCACGTGCGCTTTTCACACCGGGCACCTTGGGGTTGAATGAGCCTTTGCTCCACACTCTACCTTCTGCCTCGATGAGGGCGGGTGTGGCGATGCCCGCTTTGGGAATGTACACCGTCGCTGAACTGTTCACAGGCACGACCACGCTCAGCAGGAAAGCATCGGGACGTTTCTCCCAGCGCACCGCTACTTTGCCGCGCATGGTGTCTGCGGAAGCCTGTGCCCAGCGCAGGTCTCCGACGGCGTGCGGACGCACGGTGAAATGCTCCCAGTCCCCCCGCACGGGGTCGGGGCGAAGCCCTGCCAGTGCCTCATAGAACCACCCGCTGACCAGTCCAAAGGCGGGATGGTTGTGCGAGTTCATGCCAGGTCCCACCTCGTACTTCCACAGCTCCCATATCGTGGTCGCACCCATACGCACCATGTAGCCCCAGCTGGGGTAGGTATCCTGCGACGCCACCAGATACGCGATGTCTGCTCGCCCATACATGGTCAAAGTGTCCAGCAGGTAGCGCGTGCCGATGAAGCCCGTGCTGAGGTGCCCTTTGTGGTTCACCGTGATGTCGTGTATCACGTGCTCCAGCACCTTCTGCTGGTGCTCTTTGGGCACGATGCCGAGATACAGCGGGAAGATGTTGGAGAACTGGCTGCCGTTGCCGTAGTAACCGGTTTCCGCGCTCCAGAATCGCCTGTGAAAGGCATCGGCGATGCGTTCACACAGGGCGCGATACTCACGTTCGTCCGACCACTTGCCCAGCACCTGCGCGATGTCCGCCAGCGTCTTCACGCTCAGGTAATAGGTGCCGGTGGAGATGAGGTCTTTGGGGGTCTCCACCACCGCCACCCAGTCACCGTAGTTGTTGCGGGTGAGGATGTGGCTGTCGCCTGCCTCGCGCCGCAGCATCTCCACGTAACGCTTCATGCCCTCGTAGTGTTGTTCCAGAAGGTGCTTTGCGCCCGTGTGGCGGTACATATCCCACGCGATGAAGAGATAGGCACCTGCCCACTGCGGGTCGCCCGGGTTGGTTCCCCACACGTGCGGCACCGTGTCGGGTATCCGTCCGTCCTCGCCCTGCGCGTCCGCGATGTCACGCAGGAACTTGACGTAAGCGGACTCAGCGGTGAAGTTATACAGCCCCATGTTGGCGGTCATCTGGGCATCGCCCATCCAGCCCTGTCGCTCGTCGCGCTGGGGACAGTCGGTGGGGATGCTGTGCCAGTTCGTGCGATAGCCCCATTGGGCGTTGCGCTGGATCTGGTTCAGCAACTCGTTGGAGCATTCAAACTGTCCCCGCTGTTCGAAGGCGGTATGCACCACCCGTCCCTCGATGTCGTCGCGCGTCAAAGTGCCCGGGTAGCCCTCTACCTGCACGTAGCGGAAGCCGTGGTAGGTGAAGCGGGGCTCGTAGACCTCCACGCCGTCGCCTTTCAGGATGTAGGTATCGGTGGCTCGTGCGCTGCGCAGGTTCTGCTGGTTGACCAGTACGTTCTCGAAAAGCACCTCGGCGTGTTTGAGCGTGACGGTGGTTCCGGGCGCACCCTTCACCCGCAACCGACACCAGCCCGAGAAGTTCTGCCCGAAGTCCACCACGAACACCCCCGGGCGCGGCTCGCTAATCCACTTCGGCTTGAGGGTTTGAGTGACCTTAATTGGCGGCATCATCTGGGCAGAAAGGGTAACCCCTGGCATTTCGCCCACCAACACTTTTTGCCAAACGCCCTCCTGCATGATAAAACCGGGCTCGCACCAGCGGGGCTGTTCCAGTCGGGCGTCAACGGTTTCACCGTGATACAGGCTGTTGTCCAGAATGGGGCTTTTCGCCCAGCGCCACTCTCCGTCGCTGGTGATTATCTGCTCCGTGCCGTCGGTGTATTCGATATACATCTGTAACAGGAAGTGGGGTTTGCCTTTCCACCAGCCGTTGCCCAGCAGTGCGCCCACGCAGTTATCGCCCCGCCGCAGCAGGGGAGTGACATCATACGTGCTGTAGTAGATGCGCTTGTGGAAGTTGGTGTAAGGTGGGTCGAGCACGCGGTCGCCCACTTTCTGTCCATTGAGGTAAAGCTCGTAGTAGCCCAGACCGGTCACGTAGGCGCGAGCCCGCCTGACCCTTCCGTTCACCTTGAACTCGCGCCGCAACATGGGGGCAAACCTGTCTGAAGGACGCGATTCGCGTATCCCATCGGTGAGCATCGCCCGGCTCCAGTCGTTCTCTTCGATGCTGTCCATGTTCCAGCTGTCGGTGGTCACGGCAGCGTGGAGGGCGAGGTTGTTGCCTCCGGAGTCGAGCACCTCCATTTCCGCAAGCGCTGCCAGCGGGCGCGTATCGGCGGGATGGTGCAGTTTGGTGATGACCAGTCGCACGTAGCGCGCTTTTTGATTGCCCACGTCGATGGGAAACGGACCTGCGCCCGGGTTCGGCACGTCGGCTTGTGTGTAGTCGGCAAGGAGACGCGGCTGAACAAAATCGGGTTCATCGCTGGCTTCGAGGCGGAAACGCACCGGAAAGCCGAAGCCGGGTTCGTCGCGCACCCAGTTGTGCGGTCTGGCGGGGTAAAGCACCACCCGCTGGAACTCCACCGGCTGGCGCAGGTCTATCTGAACCCACTTGGTAACGTCCACTCTATCCGCAAACTGCGAGTGCCAGCCGTTTCCACCCCCTCGTGGCACGACAACCCACTTTGCCTGCCATTCGCTGGCGTCCATCAGGGCGGTTTCGAAGGTGGCGGGCTGGCTGTAGGCACTGGTCACGCCGTTGTGGTCCCACACTCGCACGCGCCAGTAGTAGGTGGTTCGGCTCTGCAGAGGTTTTCCTTCATATCGGATGTGCAGGCTCTGCGGCGAATCCACCCTGCCACTGTCCCACATGTCCGCCTTGCCATCGCGCAGCAGCTCCGGTCTGCTGGCGACCTGTATCTGGTACGCGCTCTGGCTGGCACCCCGGTCGGCATGTTGTATCTGCCAGCTGAAGTGCGGTTGAGGGGTATCAATCCCCAGCGGGTTTTCCAGCCACTCCGTGAGAAGGTGGGTGACGCTCAGACGGCGTTTCGATTCGCCGGGTAGCGCGAGTGCCAGCACAAACACAAGCACAAACAACCATTCCGTTCGCAACTTCATCCTTCCTCCTTGCCCGTTGATGATATGGCTATTCGCTTCCACCGGTCAGGTTCCTGCAACCTCCGATTCCATCGCAAGGATAGTTTGCAGCTGGCGGGCGTTATCGGGGGCGTAGCCGCTGGTATCGTTGTTGAAATACACGAACACCCGGTCGACCTCGCGAAGCAGATGCCGAATGTGTCTGGCGAGTTCGCGCAGTTCTTCGGTGTTGTAACAGTAGTCGTACGCCCGCGTCACGCCGTGCATGCGCACATAGGCAAATGGGGCGGTCACCGTCCAGTCCGTCGGGTAGCGGGGATAGCTGATGGTACAGTGCGCCACACCCAGCGTGCGGAGCATCTGGTACACCTCATCGCACTCCCATGAAGGATGGCGAAACTCTACCGCGACGTGAATCCCTTCGGGGAACAGGTGAAGAAATTGCTCCAGCAACGGGACATCCCTGTGCAATCCGGGAGGCAACTGCACCAGCACCACACCCAGTTTATTTTCCAGCAAACGGACACGCTCCAGCCAACGCTGCACGATTCCCTGACAATCACGCAGGCGTTGTACATGTGTCGCCAGTCTCGAAAACTTGGCAGCAAACACAAAGCTTTCCGGCGTGTGCTGGTACCAGCGGAGCACCATGTTTTCAAAAGGCAAACGGTAGAAGCTGCTGTTAATCTCCACTGTAGGAAACACCCGCGCGTAGAAGGCAAGCCACCCTTTGCGCTCCAGCTCGGGGGGGTAGAAGATACCGCGCCAGTGATCGTAACTCCAGCCAGAAGTGCCGATCAGCACACGCAGTGCCATCCGAGCTCACCTCCGCCTGTGGTATCCTCTTGACGATTCGCCCTCAGCTCCGATATAGTCCTTGTGGAGAACAGCAAAAGGAGGTGAACGGTTGAGCGAAAAAAAGGCTCGTCCTGCCGTGTTTTTGGACAGAGACGGCGTGATTAACGTGGATCCGGTGGAGTTTGTCACGCGACCGGAGGAGTTGCAACTGATTCCCTCCTCGGCAGAGGCGATAGCCCGTTTCAATGCGGCGGGGGTGCCTGTCATCGTTTGCTCCAACCAGTCGGGGGTGGCACGAGGGCTGTACACCATGCAAACCCTGGAGCAGATTAGCGAGCGGCTCCAGCAGATGCTGGGTGAATACGGAGCACGTATTGACGCCTTCTACTACTGTCCGCACGACGACGCCGACAACTGCGACTGCCGAAAGCCCAGACCGGGGTTGCTGCTGAGAGCGGCGCAGGCACACGGCATCGCGCTGGAGCGTTCGGTGTTTGTGGGTGATTCGTGGCGTGACATTGTGGCAGGACGCGCGGCGAGAGTAAAGACGGTGCTGGTGCTGAGCGGGCATGTGAAACCGGAGATGCTGGATTCCGCCGAGATACAGCAACATCCTCCGGACCACGTTGCGCCAGACCTGCAGGGAGCGGCAGAGTGGATCCTGCATCAGGTGAACAGCTGCGAATAGCGTGTACCTGCTGGTGTGCCGCCCTGCTTCTGCTGTGCCTTTCTGCACCCTCCTCCGCAGAGGACGAGGCTTGGCGGTTGCTGGCACAGCGCGTGGAAGCGCAGGAGTTCCAGCGTTTTATCGCCGAGGGGGATGCCGAAGTGCAGTGGGGCAACCGGAGCGTGCGAGCGCAGCGGATGGAGGGCGACCTGCAAACCGGCTGGATAACGGCTACGGGAGATGTGCTCCTCTCCGATGAACGGGGCACGCTTCGGGCTTCCCACCTGCGTTTTAACCTGAAGACACTTGAAGGCGAACTATCCGATGTTCGCGGCGAAATAGAGGGCATCTTCATCACCGCGAATTCGCTGCAATCCGATGCCAATACGCTGAACATGCAAGAGGTGACCCTGACCACCTGTGACCAGCAAACTCCCCACTTCCTGTTGTCCGCCAGTCAACTCAGCCTGAGCAGTGCTCTGCGGGTGCGCGCCCGCCGGGTGTCCTTGACAGCATGGGGACACAAATGGATTACGCTACCGTACCTGAGTCGACGAATCGGCAGGAGGGAGCCGGGCGAGCCGTTGTTGCCGCAAATCGGCTTCTCGCGCCGACGGGGGGTGATGTTATCCTATGGAGACCTCCTGTCGCAGCGGTGGGGGCAGGTGCGATATGGCATACGGGTATTCACCCGCCACGACCCCGAGATTCGGATAGACCTGCTGCGTCGGCTGGATAAACCGGGCGACCAGGAGCCCCTGCCCCACCTGGAACCCACAGAACGACCGGGAGTATCTTTTTTGGAAACCGTCAGCACCTCCAGCTGGCGCACGCTCGTCCGCACGGAAAGCAAACAGGGTGTGTACCTCTCCCTGCGGGCGAATTCACCCGTAGAAAACTTGCAGCGTACCGACCTCTACTTGCGGGGCGTGGAGCTGGGTTACCAGACGGTCGCCCCCCTTGCTGGTGGTCTGCTGGAAACGGAGTGGAAGTTGGGTCGGCTCCGAGAAAGCCCCACGCTGGTAAACGCGAGTCGAGCCGTTGCTCTCGTGCGATGGCAATCTCCGACTGTGCAGATAGGCAGCCAGTTTGGCACCGATGTGATTCTGGATGCGAGGGCAGGTGCTTATACCGGTGCAGAGGGCTATGGCTGGGTGCGGGCACAGTGGGGTATCTACTGGAACGCTGGGGAGCGTCTGCAGGCAGGAGCGGGGCTGGCACTGGCGGCGACCAGCGGCAGCAGCCCGTTTGTGTCCGACCGACTGGAGACGCGCCGCGAAGCCCGGTTTCGCTTGCAGTGGACAGGTGATTGGGGCGTCGACGTGCTGGGGATGTGGGATGTCGAACACCGTCGATGGCGCGACTGGCAGCTGGCGGTAAGCCCTCCCTCGCACTGCATCCAGCCGCGCATCCTGTGGAGTTATCAGCAACGGCAGCTGCAGGTGCAGCTGAGCCTGGTCAGCCGCTAACTGAGTGTGGCGCGAGCCATGCTTTTTCAGCGATTGCAGAGATACTGTCCTGTCATGCTGAACGGAGTGAAGCATCTCTCCTTTGTCGCCCTGAGCGACAGCGAAGGGTCTCAGAGATTCTTCGCTAACGCTCAGAATGACAACGCTAACGCCCAGAATGACAATGCGGATGTCGTTTGATGCCACAAACATCTCAACAGTCTTTCCACTGCGTAACTGGTAAACCAACAAAAAGGGTAAACCTCCTCCCCTGCAGAATCGTCAGCTGCTAACGAGAGAATACAAGTGGAGGTGGTTCGATGTTTCGATGGTCGTTTGTATCCATGCTGATCGCGTTCGCAGCGCTGATGGCTTCGGCGACGCCGCTGGATGATTATGTGGCTGCCGAGGATAATACCTACGGCTGGCAAATTGTGAACACGCGCGAAATGGCTGGCATCACTGCGCTGGAGGTGAGTCTCACCTCGCAAAAATGGCGCGACATCATCTGGAAACACCGTGTGTACATCCTGAAGCCGTCCCAGCTGAAGACCCCAGAACTCGCCGTGCTGTATATCACCGGCAACAGCGGATGGCAGGAGCTGGCGGCTTTTGGGCAGGTGGCAAACAAAGTTGGCGCACTGTGTGTGGTGCTGAACGACGTGCCCAACCAGCCCCTTTTCGGGGGTCTTACGGAAGATGCGCTCATCTCCTACACCTTCGTGGAGTTTGCCAAATCGAAAGATGTGACCTGGCCCGCCCTGTTGCCGATGACCAAAAGCGCGGTGCGGGCGATGACCGCCGTACAGGAGGTTGCCAAAAAGCAGTGGGGCATCGACGTCAAAGAGTTTCTGGTGACGGGCGGCTCGAAGCGCGGCTGGACTACCTGGCTGACCGCGGCGGTGGACAAGCGGGTGCGCGCCATCGCCCCATTGGTCTACGACATCCTGAATTTCCCCAAGCAGCTGCCCCATCAGGTGGCGACCTGGGGTAAGTACAGCGAGATGATTGCCGACTACTCCACCAAAGGGCTGACGGAGATGCTTTCCACCGCGGAGGGGCAGACGCTGACCGCCATCGTCGACCCCTACTCCTACCGCGAGCGGTTCAAGATGCCCAAGATGGTGATCAACGGCGCGAACGACCGCTACTGGGTGATCGATGCCGCGCGGTTTTACTTCAACGACCTGCCGGGTGAGAAGTACCTGATGTACGTGCCCAACGCCGGACACAGCCTGCAAGAGGGCTTGCAGCGGGTGGTGAACAACCTGACGGCGTTCTATCTGGCGGTGGCATCCAGACAGCCGCTGGCGGAAATCAAGGCAGACGTGAAGCGCCAGGGCAACAAGCTGCTGGTGACCGTGACCACAAAGGGTAAGGTGGACGGCGTGCAAATCTGGACGGCGCAATCCAGCACGAAAGACCTGCGCAATTCACGCTGGACCGCACAGAACGCCCAACCTGCTGGCAACGGTAAATACACCGTCGAAATCGCCTTGCCCACCGATGCCATGTCCTTCGCGCTGTTTGCCGACGCTCAGGGCACCGTGAACGGCACCGAGTATCACGTGTGCACGGTTCCAGTGGTGGCGGTGCTGAAGTAGGCGCGATGCCCTCACCCCTGTCCCCTCTCCCACGCTGTGGGAGAGGGGGATAATACTTTGCGGGCGCCCGGGTGATGGTGATGGCGATTTTCGTGCCACAACTGGTGATCGAGCCGATGAAGGCGGAAGACATCCCGCAAATCATGGAAATCGAGCGGATGTGCTTCGTCACGCCCTGGCACGAAAACAGCTTCTACGCCGAGCTGAACCATCAGCCCGCCTGTTATCTGGTGGCGCACATCGGCGAGCGCGTGGTGGGCTACGGGGGCATGTGGGTCATCATGGACGAGGCGCACATCACCACGCTGGCAGTGCATCCCGCCTACCGACGCCAGCATATCGGCGAGCGGTTGCTGCTGGGGTTGCTGGAAGTAGCCATCGCGCGCCGCGCCCGCCGTGCCACGCTGGAGGTGCGCGCCTCCAACACCGCCGCTCAGCGGCTCTACGCCAAGTACGGTTTCTATGCCGTCGCCATCCGCAAGGGCTACTATGCGGATACAGGCGAAGATGCGCTCGTCATGTGGTCGCCCGAGATGCAAACCCCCGAATACCAGCAGCTGCTGCGGGCGAACCGCTGGAAACTCCTCCACGCCGAACCGGGGAAGCCTCAAGACGGCTCATCCACCAGTCGCTAGCGCTTAGCGACGCGGTACTGGACGAACCTGCCTGCCGAAGGGGTTCCAGTTTCACCTGCGCCGATGCACCGGCGCAAGCCCAAAGCACGACCAGCACCAGCCCCCACCCCTTCACAGCGCATCTCTCTTATCCGTCAGGTATACTCTATCTTGAAGATAGCACGATGGGCGACGTGAGTCAAACGGAGGAGTAGCCATGATTGTTCTGGGAATCGAGACCAGCTGTGATGAGACCTCAGTCGCAGTGGTGCGCGACGGAGTGGAAATCCTGTCGAACCTGATTGCCTCGCAGGTGGACATCCACGCGCTGACAGGCGGTGTCGTGCCCGAAGTGGCAGCGCGCAAGCATGTCGAGCGGTTGACACCCATCATCGAGGAGGCGATGCGACGGGCGAACGTGAGTTTTACGGATATCGACCTCGTCGCGGTAACCAACCGTCCGGGGCTCGTGGGTGCGCTGATGGTGGGGGTATCTGCGGGCAAAGCGCTGGCTTACGCGCTGGGCAAGCCGATTGTGGCAGTACACCATCTAGAAGGGCATATCGCCTCCAATTTCCTCACCGCGCCCGACCTGCAGTTTCCCTTCGTGTGCCTCATCGTGTCGGGCGGGCACACCGACCTGCATATCGTGGAAGGGCATGGAAAACGCCGCCGTTTGGGCAGTACACGCGACGATGCCGCGGGCGAAGCGTTTGATAAAGCGGCGCGCCTGCTGGGACTGGGCTACCCTGGCGGGCCGGCGATCGACCGCAAGGCAAAGGAGGGCAACCCGCAAGCCATTGCCTTCCCGCGTGCGTGGCTGGAAGAGGGCAGCTACGACTTCAGCTTCAGCGGGCTGAAGACCGCGCTGTTGCGTCTGGTGCAGCAGGCGGGCGACACGCTGAACGTCGCCGATGCCGCCGCCAGCTTTCAGCAAGCCATCGTGGACGTGTTAGTACAAAAGACCATCCGCGCGGCAGAGGAATATGGCATCCCGCGCATCGCGGTGTGCGGGGGAGTGGCGGCGAACTCGCGCCTGAAAGCGGTGATGAGCGAGGAGGCAGGCAAACGCGGCTACCAGCTGGTGATCCCGCCGCTGATTCTGTGCACCGACAACGCGGCGATGATTGCCTCAGCGGGCTATTTCCAGTATCTGACGGCGGGGGAGAGCCAGATGGACTTCGACACCATCGCCAGTGAGGCGCTGGCGGGCTAGGGGAGTTCGTTCCGCGGCGCGATGCACTCAGTCTCACAGTCACTATTTCCTGCTGTGCTGAGCGTCAGCGAAGCATCTCGCCCCGCTGAAACGGGTCTTTGAGATTTTTCGCTTCGCTCAGAATGACACTGATAGTCACTAGTTCCTGTCCTGCTGAGCGGACGCGAAGCATCTCATCGCCATAAGAAGAACCTTCGCTTCGAGCAGAATGACAGATGATGTCGCTTTACATCGTCAAATCGGCGAGGTGCTGTCCAGCACTCTCTTTATATATTTAATATAGATTTAATAAACATCCTGTAGACTGATGGCGCAAGTTTCAATCTTTAAGGAGGAAACGGAGAGCATGAGAGCTACTCTACGCCTTATGATGGCGATTGTCGTGCTGACGCTGTCACTGGCGGCGCACGCGCAGGTGACTCTGTCCCTGTGGAACTTCAATGATGAGAATTTTGACGTAGACGGTGGCGTAGTCGGCGGCAATCTGCAGCTTATCGGCGGCGTCACTCACGAGTGGGCAACGGGGTCACCCCAGGATACCGCCTCGCCCAACCGCGGCTTAAACACCAGAAACTATCCCGCGCAGGGCACGAATAACCTCACCGCAGGCGTGCGCTTCAACACACCCACCACGGGCTACAAGGACATCGTGGTGCGTTTCGACTTCCGCTGGAGCAACACCGCTTCCAAATACGCCCGCGTGCAGTACACAGTGGATGGAACGAACTGGGTGAACAGTTTGCAGTTGGTCGCCCCTGGTGGAGATACCTGGTACAGTAGTGGTGGTAGTTTGGTCGTGTTAGACCTGTCTAATGTTGCCGGCGTATCCGACAATCCGCTGTTCGCTTTCCGTGTGGTGAGCGAATTTGACCCGGCCACCGGGCAGTACACGGCAGCCCGCTCCACCAGCTCTTACGCATCCACAGGCACTTATCGGTTTGACCTGGTAGAAGTGCGTGGCGCTGTCGTGCCAGAGCCTGCCAGCCTGACCGCTCTGGGAGTGGCTCTGGCTGGACTGTTCGGTTTTCGCTGCGTTCGCCGTCGGTAACAGCCTCCAAATATGCGTTGCATCCCCCACACGCCAGTGATGGGGGATTTTTCTCTTTTCATTCGTATATAATGGTAGCAAGATTGCATGGTCAAGAGGTTTGCCGGTGCGAACAGTAGCCATCTTCCGACGCGAATTGCGCCTGTACGATAACCCTCTGCTGCAGGACGCCGAACGCGGCGAGTTCATCCCCGTCTTGTTCCTGGACGATCATAATCAGCAGGAGCACGGTGATACCCTGCGCGCCCTGTTCTTCCATGCCCTGCGCCAGCTGCAAAGCAGCATCGAGGCGGTTGGCGGACGGTTATATATCCTGCCATCGACGGAGCAGGAGCGGTTTTTCGATACCGTGCGTCCGGACGTGGTGCGCCTGTGTGAAGATGTGGAACCGCACTCTCGCCAGCGCGACAAGCAGTTGATCGACTTGCTGAACAGCAAGGGTATCCGGGTGCATGTGCTTCGCGATAGCCTGCTGTCACCTTTGCCCGACGGCACGTATCCGTCCTTCACGCAGTTCTATAAAAAGCACTTTCTGGAAAACGTACGCCCTTTGTCGCCGATACCCGCGCCCAAAGCCATCAACACCCCATCCTTCGAATTGCCCACAGTGCCCATTCCTGAGCCCGAGAGCGAGGCGGCGCAGTCGTGGTTCGCGACAGAAGAGGAGGTGCAGCGACGCTGGCAGGCGTTTGTGCGCGCGGGACTGGCGCAGTATGAGCAGCGGCGCAACCTGCCATCTCAACCGGGCACCTCGCGCATGAGCCCCTACGTGCGGTGCGGTATGATTTCGCTGCGGCAGATGCTGCGCGACGCCTGGGGAGTGAGCGAGCAGTTCGTCAAGGAACTGGCATGGCGCGACTTCTATTCCCACATCCTGTATCACCATCCCGAAACGGTGAACATGGAGCTGCGCCCCGAATGGCGCGGCTTTCCCTGGCGACACGACGAAGAGCAGTTCGAACGATGGGCACGGGGATGCACGGGCATCCCGCTGGTAGACGCGGGCATGCGCCAGCTGCTGTGCGAAGGCTGGATCCACAACCGCACGCGCATGGTCGTGGCGAACTACCTGACCAAACACCTGCTCATCGACTGGCGCTGGGGCGAGCGGTGGTTATACCTGCATCTGGTGGACGCCGATTTGGCCATGAACGTGGGCAACTGGCAATGGGCGGCAGGTTGTGGGGCGGACGCCCAGCCCTACTACCGCATTTTTAACCCGCTGCTGCAGGCTCAGAAGTTCGACCCGCAGGCGGAGTACATCCATCGTTACGTGCCCGAGCTCCAGCAAGCCGGCGCCGAACAGCTCGGCGACCTCGAAAACCTGCATCGCCTGTGCCCAGACTACCCATCGCCTCTGGTGACCCCCGACGAGGGGCGCAAACGATTTTTGCAGGTAGCCCGGCAGTTCTTCGGCGAGCGCGCGCAGGAGAATCTCCCCTTTGACCGAGAATAAATGCGCAACGAGGGCGCTGTGAGGGCTCTAGTGGGGGAGGATGTGATGTTCATCCGCTCTTTTCAGCCAGATGCGCTTTTCCCGGCGCATGAGGGCACCATCCTGGCGCAAGGCGTGTTCGCATCCGAAGAGATAGGTGCGCCGTTCGGATGCGCCTTTGGCGTCTTGAAGCCGGGTATGGTGCAAAAGCCGGAGCGCGTTCCTGTCGCCAAACTCTACTACGTGCGTCAGGGCGAAGCCACGCTGCAGGTCGAGGACGAAGAACAGGTCATCCGTGAGGGGGATGTGGTCTTCATCCCTGCGAATGCCTACCACACCGTGCGCAACCACACCGACCGCGATTTCAGCACGTTCGCCATCTGGTGGACACCGCATGAAGGAGGGAAACCATGAGCCAGCCTGTTCGCATCGGTCTAATCGGCTGTGGGGGTATCTCCCGCGCACACGTGCGCGGGATGTTGAGTCTGGGAGCGGAGGCGATTCGGGTCGTTGCGACCTGCGACGTCGAACAGTCGCTGGCGGAAGAACGCGCCCGAGACGCGGGGGCTGAGGTTGCCCTCACCGACTGGCGTGCGGTGGTCGAGCGCAAGGACGTTGACGCGGTGGACATCTGCCTGCCGCATGACCTGCACGCGGAGGTCGCCATCGCCGCGGCGCAGGAAGGCAAGCACATCTTCGTGGAGAAACCGATTGCCACCACGCTGGAAGACGGATGGGCGATGGTACGCGCCGCGCGGGATGCCAATGTGGTGCTGATGACCGCCTTCGTGGAGCGATTCGAGGCGGAAAACTGGCGCACGAAGCAACTACTGGACGAAGGCTGGCTTGGCACGCCGGTTCTGGCGCAGGTGGACCATCTGCAGAACGTGTTTATCCCGCCGGGGCACTGGGCACGCGAGCGCAATCGGCTGGGCGGCGGCGCGATTGCCAGCGCGGGATGCCATCGAATCGACCTGCTGCGCTGGTTTATCGGCGAGGTGGAGTGGGTCTCTGCCGAGACCTTCTACAATCCCGACCGCATGGAGGGCGAAATCGCGGGCGTGGTCAACATGCAGTTCACGACGGGGGCAATCGCGAATCTCAGCATCAACTGGATGTCGCCCTATCGCGCCTTCTACCGCAAGCTGTGGCTGGAGGGCACCGAAGGCTGTATCCACAACTGGAACGGCTTGCATATCTTCTCGCGCAAAAAGCCGGAATGGAGCGAGGGGTTCGTGACACTGGAGGTGGAACCGGTAGACCCCTTCGCTGCCGAGCTGCGCCACTTTGTGGAGTGCATCCGCGAGGGCAAACAGCCGCTGACCAGTGGCGAGGAGGCGGTGCGCACGCAGGCGGTTGCCATCGCCGCCAACGAATCAGAACAGACAGGCTGCCGGGTTCGTCCTGCAGACCTGCTGGCGCGAGCAATGGAGGAGATTTCCTGATGTCGGCAAAACCGCTCAACGTGGTACTGTTCATCTCAGACACCTTCCGCCGCGATAACCTGACGGTGCACGGCGGCACGGAGATACACACTCCCTTCCTGGACCGCTTCGCGCAGATGGCACAGGTGTTTGAACGGGCCTACTGTGGCTCGTTTCCCACCGTTCCTGCCCGCACCGACCTGTTCACTGGCAGGTGGACTTTTCCGCACCGCGACTGGTCGCCCCTGCCGCGCGAGGAGACGGTGCTGGCGGAGCTGCTGTCGCACGCGGGCTACACCACCATGATGATTATCGACACTCCCCACCTGCTGAACTACGGGTATCACTTCGACAGGGGGTTCACTGCCTTCGAGTGGATACGCGGGCAGGAGAACGATCGCTGGCGCACCGACCCCATAGAGGTGGAATACCCCTTCGACATCCGCAAGTGTCGTCTGGGGGAGCGTACCCTGCGCCAGTACCTGCGCAATGTGGCAGACCGTCGCAGCGAGGAGGACTACTTCCCCGCCCGTACGGTGAACGCCGCCATGCGATGGCTGGAGCGAAACGCCACCCAGAAGCCTTTCTTCCTGTATATCGACACCTTTGACCCGCACGAGCCGTGGGACCCGCCGCGCCACTACACCGACCTGTATGACCCCAACTACGAGGGCGAAGAGGTCATCTACCCGCACTACTGGTACTGGCGCGAGTTCATGACCGAAGCCGAACTGAACCACTGCCGCGCGCTCTACCGCGGCGAGGTGACGATGGTGGATTACTGGTTCGGCAGGCTGATGGCGCGGCTGGAGAGCCTGAACCTGCTGGAGGACACCGTGGTTATCTTTACCGCCGACCATGGGTTCTACCTTGGCGAGCATGGCATCATCGGCAAAGCGCTGTTCGAGGAGCGCGACGGCAAGCACATCTTCCACCGCTCGCCCATTTACGATGAGGTGGCGCGCATCCCCCTGCTTATCTACGTACCCCACACCACACCCGCGCGTCATGAGGCGTTCACTGGCTTTATCGACCTGATGCCCACCATACTGGAACTGGCGGGCGTGCAGATACCCTCGGAGGTGCAGGGACGTTCACTGCTTCCGCTGATTCGGGGTGAGCCCGTCGCATGGCGCGACTTCTTCGTTACTTCCTGGGCGATTGTGCACCAGCCAGGTGAAACCATGAGCCGCGCCGTGGACGGAACCGAGCGCGTGGTGCTATCGCCACGTCCTTCCACGATACACGAGCGAGAGTGGACACTGCTTTATAGCGTGGCTGGCGACGAGGTGGAGCTGTACCACACCGCAACTGACCCCGCACAGACGCGCAACGTCGCCAGTGAATATCCCGACGTCGCCCGAGGCTTGCACGCAAAGTTCCTGCGGTTTCTGGAGCAGTGCGGCACACGCGACGAGTACCTGCAGCCACGACGGGAGATAAGCATCTAAGCACTTGGGTGTGCTATAATTATCGCGAGGTGATGCCCGATGTCGCAACAGGTCATAACGCCGCCGACGCGCCCCCTGCCCAAAGGTAAAATCAGCTACGAGCAGTTTCTGCAGTGGCTGGACGAAGATACCTGGGCAGAATGGGTGGATGGAGAGGTTGAACTGATGAGCCCTATTTCCGCTCCACATCAGGATGTTGGACGATTTCTCATTGCCATCTTGCAGTTTTACATGAACTACCACCGTCTGGGCGTCTTGCGCTACGAGCCTTTTCAGATGAAGACGGGCGCGGATTTGCCGGGTCGCTCCCCCGACATCCTGTTTGTCCGCCGCGAAAACCTGCACCGCCTGAAAGACACCTTTCTGGACGGACCCGCCGACCTCGTGGTAGAAATCGTCAGCCCAGAGAGCGAGGAGCGCGACCGCGTGCAGAAGTTTTCGGAGTATGAGCGGGGCGGGGTGCAGGAGTACTGGCTGATAGACCCGCAGAAGCGTCAGGCGGAGTTTTATGTGCGGAACGAGGCGGGCAAATATGTGCTGATAGCGAAAGGAGAGACGGGCGAATATCGCAGCGTGGTGCTATCAGGCTTGTGGCTGCGGATAGAGTGGTTGTGGAACCCGCCGCCCGAAATAGAAGTGCTGAAAGCGTGGGGCATCATATAGTGAGGTGGCAACTATGTGTTTTCTCCTTCCAGTTTTAGCCGGCATCTCCTTCTCCGATGCCCGCTGGGTGCATCCGTTGTGTCAACCGCTCGACATCTCCTGCAATGGACCCTTTGTGGTTCTGCAGGATGGCAGTCTGGCGACTGTAGACAGCAAAGGCTTTCGCGTGAGCAGAGACGACGGCAAAACGTGGTCAGACCCCACTTCCGTGTGCGAAGGCGTCAGCGACGACGAGCCAGCATCCCACTATCTGTTGCGTACCCAGAAAGGGACGCTGGTGATGGTGTACCTGAACTTCGTGGGAAGACACTTCGAGTGGGACGAACAGCGCAAGGAGCCGAAAGAAGGCTGTCGGCTGGAGGTGTGGGCGATTCGCAGTGTGGACGGCGGTAAGACGTGGATTGACAATCAGCGTGTGTTAGACGGCTACAACCCCAACTTTTTCGCGCTGATTCAGACCCGTTCGGGCAGGATTGTTGCGCCGTTGCAGCATCTCACCAGCAATCCGGGGCGGCTGATTACCTGCTCGGTCTACTCGGATGATGAGGGCAAGACGTGGCGGCGCAGCAACTGGATTGATTTGGGTGGGCACGGACATCACGATGGTGCGTTTGAACCCACACTGGCGGAGCTGAGCGACGGACGCCTGCTGATGCTGATTCGCACCAGCCTCGACCAGTTCTGGCAGGCGATTTCCACTGACGGCGGCAGGTACTGGCGCATCATCCAGCCCAGCGGCATCGACGCCAGCAACTCGCCCGGCTACCTGCTGCGCCTGCAGAGCGGACGCCTCGTGCTGGTGTGGAACCGCCTGCATCCCGAAGGGCGTGAGTGGCAGAAAAGCGACTGGAAGCAACATACCGAATTCCCCTCCTCGTGGCATCGGGAGGAGCTCTCCATTGCCTTTTCGGAGGACGACGGCAAGACATGGACAAAGCCCATCACCTTCGCCAAGCAAAGCGGTGGACAGCTGAGTTACCCGTATCTCTTTGAGCGTAGACCGGGCGAGCTGTGGGTCATTGCAGGCTTTGCCTTCCAGAAGTTCTGGGAAGACCCCCTGCCCCTTCGCCTGAAGATAGATGAGGAAGCCTTCATACGGCAGGCAAAACAGGTTTCCGCAGTACATTAGCAGATTTCATCGGGAGGGAAACGCCAATGCGATGGTTGATTTTCGCCGTTAGCGCGATGTTGGTTTCCACCGCCGCATGCGCGCAGGAGGAGGTTCGCGGTGCAGTGACCATCTACGATACCGTGTATGAGCGGGTGGATCCGGGCGCACCGTTCCAGGAGGCTCCCCGACAGCCGGAAAACTGGCAACCCCCTGCGCCATCGGCAGCGGAGCGAGCAGCCGGGTTCATCCCCTTCACCCGCGGCGAGCCGTTCGACATCAAGCCATGGAGCAAGCCGAAGCCTTCCGAGCGGCTCACCAAACTGCACGCGAACGTCGCTCTGGGGGAGACGACCTGCCTCTGGTTTGCCATCCACGCGCTGGAGCCGTTAAGGGAGGTGCGGGTTCGCGTGGAGCCACAGCAGCCGCCCACGAACACGCCTGTCGTGAAGACGTATTACGCGCACTTCTGGGCGCAGCGCACCGATTGGCGTGGAAGAACCTACTACATCACCCCGGAGCTGCTGCTGGAGATGCGCGACGGGCAGGCGCAGTTTCCCGCGGCGGGCGGCGTGCTGGAGTGGCGTACGTTGAATGTGCCAGAGGGTGAGAGCCGCCTGTTCTGGATAAACATCCACGTGCCTACCAGCCTATCAGGCGAATATCGCTATGCCCTTGTGGTTCAGGCGAAGGGGAAAGCGGCGTTCAAGATACCGTTGCAAGTTTATGTCTATTCGTTCCGCTTGCACAAACCTGCGGACAAACGCTGGCTGCTCTACGCCGATGCTTACTGGATAGGCAGACTGCCCGAGGAGAAACTGCTCGCGCTGCTCCAGCGGATGAGCGGCTACGGCATCGATGGACTGACCGAGCTCCCCATTGGCAACATCGATCTGTCCGCCCTGACAGAGGGCAAGGTGCAATACGACCCCCAACCGCTCCTGCGCTGGCATCGGCTGATGCAGCAAGCCGGGTTGCGGGGACCACATACCATTGGCACGTTTATTGAGGACCAGGTTCCCGCCAAACTGGGCATTCAGGCGGATGTCAACCGCGAGTGGGACGAGCGCGTCCGCGAGGCGATGCGCCTGATTGCCCGCACAGTGGTGCAAACGCTTCGCCCCTACGGCATCGACTGGCTCTTCTACGGGTGGGACGAACCCGGACCAGAAACCATCCGCGCGTTGGAGCAGTACCGCACATGGCGCGAAGGCGGCGCACAAACGTATGTCACTTTCTACCAACGCGGCACCTATGACGCAGCTGCGCAATGGATGACCCATCCCTGCTTCGCAGTCGGGCTGGTGGCTTCGAAACAGGGGGCGGAGTGGGCATACGAACAGTGTCGTGCGCGCCAGCAACAATTCTACTGGTATGGCAGCGGTTGTTATTTGGGGCAGGAGGGACGCCTGTTCGCGAACCGCTTCCTGACGGGATGGCTGTTCTGGAAGACCAGGGCAGACGGGCAGGTCTCATGGACTTTCGTGCGCCCGCACGAAGACCCCTTCAACGACTTCGACGGCTCGCGCCAGAACAGCGTGGAGCCCAAAGACCAGTGCACCGTCTACCCGCACCTTTCCCGCCCGAACGACCCTGACAGCATTGTGGGCATCATCCCCACCATCCAGTGGGAAGCCATTCGCGAGGGCATTAACGACTATCGCTACCTGAGTACCCTGCGCAATACCATCGCTTATGCGCGGAAGGTAGCCTCGGGCAAGTCCACCCGCTGGGCGCAAGAGATGTTGCGAGCTGCAGAGGACGCTGAGCGCACCCTGCAAATGCTGGAAGAGGGCGTGCTGTGGCTCAACGAGGTCGGCAGAGCGGGATTCAGCAATGCCAACCTGCAGGAGCTGCGGTTGATAGCAGGCGGGCAAATCGAGCGGCTGGTGCAGCGGCTACGCGGCGAGCGTATGGCACCTTCAAAACGCCCGCAGGCGGTCACGCTGCAGGTGGAGGTCGTACCGCCAGTATCGCATCCAGTGACAGAAGCGCAGCTGCCCGTGCTAACCGTCCCACGCTGGAGCCAGCCGCCCGTAGTGGACGGCAAGCTGGACGAGCCGCAGTGGCGCGTGGCGGCAATTGCCAGCCCGTTTTGGGAGAGTAACAGCAGTGTGCCGATGCCACCATACATGGAGACGCGAGGACTGCTGGCGTACGACGAAAACGCGTTGTATATCGGCATGGTGTGTCTTGCGCCGTACCCAGACCGTCTGGTGGCAGACCAGCGGCAGAGGGACGCCTTCGGCATCTGGCTGGACGAAAGCGTGGAGGTGTTTCTCGCTTCTCCAGATAGACCTGAACGCTACGCACACTTTATCATCAACGCCCTCGGCACCGTCTATGACGAGCTGGGCTTCGATGTGGGCTGGAACACGGAGATTACGGTGGCAACCCATACAGACGCCCAGGGCTGGACGGTGGAAATCGCCATCCCCTGGAAGTCGTTGCCGTTTGATGTCGACCTGAACGCAACCGACGAGCCGCTGCTGCGCCTGAATCTGGGGCGCAATCACCACCAGCGCGGTGAAGCGGGAGTGAGCCACTGGGCATGGTCGCCGACCTTCGGCTGGTTCCACAACACCCAACGATTCGGCGTGGCGATGCGGCACCAGGGCAACATTCTGGTCAAGAGCGTTACGCCTCCCTCTTACGTCGATGACCCCCCGATGCAGTTGACCGTGCTGAACCTGAGCGAAAGGCAGGAAGATGTGGAGGTCGGCGGGCGGCGCTTTGCGGTTCCTGCGCGGGGCGAGGCGACGATTGAAGTCCCTTCCCGCACCACTCCTGGCGACCACCAGTACAGGCTTCGGGTTCGCTGGCGCGATGGCGAGGTAACCGTTCCAATCACCTACTCCATCCCGCGCCCGATTCAGGTGGTGCAGCAGGTGGGGATAGTCAAAGACGGCGCGGGCAAGATACGGGTTGCCTTCGCCCTGCGCAAGCCGGAGGCGCATCGGCTGGTGGTTTCAGTGGATGAAATGCCATCCCTGCGCCAAACGTTGACCGCAGGTCGCGAATTCACCTTGAGGCTGAACGCCGTGCGTCAAGACCGGTTGTCCTTACGCCTGTCGGTGGAGGACTTCGCGGGTTGGTCGGAGAGGGCAGAGGTGTACGTGCTGTCAGAATAGGATGCCGTCACCCGCGTCCCCCCAGCCCGGCCGAGCAACAGGCTGGGCGCCTGCCACTGAACCCAAAAAGCATAGCCCACGGTTCAAACCGTGGGCTATCTTGCGCCTCCACGTTCGTGCTTCACCAGTATCACTTGCCAGCAGGCGGGCGCGCAGACTCCCCCTTCCTGGGCGCGGGCGTAAGCACCTCTACCTTGCCTTTCGTGACGTCGATCTCGTTGCGGTAGGTGGCGTACGCCACGCGCTTCTCGACGGCAAACTTGCCCGTCACGCGCACCCTGTCGCCCTCTTTGACCGTAGCGGTGCCGTAGCTGAACACGCTGATGGTTTGCTTGCCCTCGCCGATTTTGAAAGTGTAGTAGGCGTTGCCTTTCTTGCTTACCTTCTCTTTCAGGTCTCGCACCACGCCCACCAGCACCACCTGTTTGCCATCGTACTTCTTGCCGTCATTCAATAACTGTTGCACCGTGACCTGCTCCTGCGCCAACGCGGTCGTGATGAACAGCAGCGCGAAGAGCATCCACGCAAACCACCTCATTTTGTTCACCTCTCTTCCGTCTGCCGTCATTGATTGGGACGTTTGGGGAGGCATGTGCGACCCTCCTTCCCGAAAAGACATTACCAGCGCCATTATAGGGGGCGGCGGAGGGGCTGTCAAGCGGCTGGACAACCCGTTTCCGTAACTCCCCCGACGCGCTCAGCGGTCAACCACCTGATTCACCCTGCCCGGACGCTTCCGAATTTCGAACCTGTCGAAAAGCTTCCCCGTTGCGGTATACGCTTCGAAGCGAAGGGTATTTCCGTTGACGTGAACGAGATGATAAAACTGCGTATCTTGCGCGGAACGGTGCATCCACGGCTGCGGGTTGAGCTTGTACATCTTGGGTCCCGTCACCGAGTTCACATATACCGTGCCGCTGGGTTGAGGCTTACTGCGGGCGTAGGTATGGTCGTGTCCTTGCAGCACGAGGTCCACGCGATACTTGTCGAAGATGGGTTTCCACAGCGCACGCAGCTCGGGGTTATCCCGTCCCTGCGCCGAGGAGAAAATGGGGTAGTGGGTAAAGACAATCGTCCAGCGGTTGGGGTTGTCTTCCAGCACCCGTTCCAGCCAGCTCGCCTGCTGTTCCCGCTGTTCCATACAGTTCAGGGAGATAATTCGCACCCCCTGAACATCCACGTAGTAGTTGGTCTCTTTGAGCGTGGGGATGCCGTTTTCGGGGAGGGTAAACTGCGCCCGCCAGTGCGCACACAGTCTCCGCTGTCCTTCGGCATCTCGTGGATAGTCGTGGTTTCCTGGTGTGGGTAGACTGGGGATGGTCGCCCCCATCCAGCCCATCATCGCGAACCACTCTGCCCACTCGATATCTCTGTCTCCGCGGTTCACCAAGTCGCCCGCGTGCAATACGAAGAGGACGTCGGGATAGTGCAGGAACGCCTGGCGCACCACGCGCAGGCACGCGCTGCGGATGTCGTTTTGAGCGTCTCCCAGATAGAGGAAGGTAAACGGTTGCGGACGGTCGCTGGCGGTGCGGAAGTGGAACCACTCGCTCCAGTAAGTGCCGTCGCCCACGCGATAGGCGTAGAGCGTGTTGGGCTTCAGGTCGCGGAAGGTGACCGAATGGTAATGTGCTGTGCCCAGGTCGGTTTGCAGAGGAGTGGTTTGGGCGTCTACGGTTTTCGCCTGCTGGGTGAAGTTCGGACCGTCCCCTGCGGGAGCGATTTGCGCCACCGCCTTGGTGACGCTGGTGTCGGTACGCCACGTGACCGATTGCGTGGTTGCTGGGTCGTCGGACCAGGTGAGGATGATACGGTCAGGGTAGGGCGTCGGTAGTGCCCATGAAGGAGGTGGCGGCGGTGGTGTCTGTGGCGAGGGCGTCTGTTGCAAGCTGGAAGCGACGCTTATTCCCAGCACGGCTGTCATCACCAGAACCACCAGCCATGCCAGGACCCTTCGTGGCAGTAGGGAATCCATCTGGACATCATCTCCTTTCCGGCAAGGATTTCGGGCGTTAGTATGTTACCTGAGAGGAGATGAAGAGTCAAGACGCTTGACAGCACCCTGCGCTCTGGGGCACACTATGGGTAGCAAACAGAGAGGGTGAACTCTTTTCGTGTCTGAAGAACCGCTCATCAGCATTGTCATCCCGGCATACAACGAGGCGGACACCATCGTGCAGGCGATTGACCGGGTGCGCGCGGTACCGCTGCAGAAGGAGATTATCGTGGTGGACGACGGCTCCACCGACGAGACACCCCAGCTGCTGGCGCAACAGCCCGACGTGGTGGTGCTGCGACATCCGCAGAATCTGGGCAAGGGCATGGCGATTCGTACCGCCATCGCACATGCTACCGGCGACATTATCATCATTCAGGACGCCGATCTGGAGTATGACCCACTGGACATCCCGCGCCTCATCGCCCCGATTGCGGAGGGGAAGGCGCAGGTAGTGTACGGCTCGCGCTTTCTGACCACCAGACGCCCGAAGGGGATGCGCCTGCCCAACTGGCTCATCAACCGCCTGCTGGCGGCAATGGTGCGCTGGCTGTACTGGCATCCTCTGACCGACGAAGCCACCTGCTACAAAGCCTTCCGCGCCGACCTGCTCAAGAGCGTGCCGCTCACCTGCCAGCGGTTCGAGTTCTGTCCTGAGGTGACCGCGAAGGTCATCCGCCGAGGGATCAAAATCATGGAAGTGCCCATCTCCTACGAGGCGCGCACCACACTACAGGGCAAGAAAATCCGCTGGTGGGACGGCGTGGAAGCCATCTGGACGCTGCTCAAGTGGCGGTGGAAGCGGTTCTGAGAGGACTCGTGCGCCCTCGCTCAACATAAACTTAACAATTGGGGGCAGGTGTGCCCCTGCGCTGGCACGAATCCTCTTCCCCAGAAATCGTTACACGAGGTGGAAGCTATATGCGTTTGATGCTCTCCCTGCTGCTCACGCTGGGAACGTTTGGTATGCTCGTTGCCGCGCCCACGCGGATAGACCGTTTCATGCTGCAGGCTCCTGCGGGCGAGCGGACCGCACGTATTGACCCCGAAGGCACCACCATCCTGCCCAACGGGCGGCTGCTGACCCCGCGCGGGAAGCAGATTCGCGTTGCTCCACACCCTTACGGCATGACGCTCAGCGCGGACGGCAGTGTGCTGGTCACGGTGAACGGTGGGGTGGCTCCCTTCTCCCTGACGGTGATACGTCGTCCCGATAGCGACAACCCGCAGGTGTCGCAGATACCGCCGTCGGTAAACACGGAAAAGGAGGTGCTGCCCGCCACGTTTATCGGTGCGGCGGTGGACCCGGCGCGTGACCGTCTGTACGCCTCCGGAGGCAACGACGGCAGTGTCATCGTCTTTCGGCTGAGCACCGGAGAGCGCATGGAGCGGATAGACCTGAGCACCGAGGCGCATCCCGATGCTTTCACCACCGACATCGCGCTCTCTCCCGACGGTAGATGGTTGTATGTGCTGGATTTGGCGAACTACCGGCTGGTGGTGGTGAATACCCGTACCCTGCGACCGGTTGCGTCGATGGAGGTAGGGCGCAATCCCTTTGCCCTTGCGCTCACGGCGGACGGCTCGCGTGCCTACGTGGCGAACATGGGTACGTTCCAGTACGCGCTGATCGAGACGCGCCCCGGCGACGACCCGCGCGGCATCCTGTTCCCGCCCTTCGGCTATCCGTCGCGGGAGGCACGGGAAGGCGCTGTGGTGGATGGCAGGCGCGTTCCGGGGCTGGGCGACCCCAACGTGCCCGAAGCCTGTTCGGTGTGGGGGATAGACCTTTCCGACCCGACCCGCCCGCAGGTGGTGGTGAAGATAAAGACCGGCTTGCTGGTGGGCGAGTCCATCGGGGGCAGCGCGCCTGCTGCTCTGGCGGTATCCAGCGATACCGTCTTTGTCAGCAACTCGACTAACGACCTGGTGGAGGCTTACGACATCCGCACGCACCGCCGCAAATGGCGCACCTTGCTCACGCCAGCGGCCTTCCTGCGCCATCTGCGCGGGGTTGCGCCGTTTGGGCTGGCTCTCTCACCCGATGGCAGAAGGTTGTACGTGGCGGAGTCGGGCATCAACGCGGTGGGTGTACTCGACGCTCGCACGGGCAAACTGCTGGGGCATATTCCCGTCTGCTGGTATCCGTCGCGGGTGTGCGTCTCGCCGGACGGCAAGAAGCTGTATGTGGCGAACGCCAAAGGCTTCGGGGCGGGACCGAATGGCGGCGCGAATTTCGTGCCGGGTCCGGAGGGACGCAGCATCGGCAGGCTGATGAAGGGCACGGTGTCGCTGATGGACGTGCCCACCGACCGCGAACTGCGCGACCTCACCAAGCAGGTCATTGCGAACAACGGTTTCGTGCCGGTTCAAGCGAACCGACCCAAAGGGCATCCGGTGCCTGCCGTCGCCGGCATCCCATCCGATAAAATCCGCTACGTGGTGTTTGTCGCGAAGGAGAACCGCACCTTCGACGAGGTGTTCGGTGACCTGCCCGGCGTCAACGGCGACCCCACGCTGGCGCGGTTCGGGGTAAACCGCAAGGTGGGCGAACACGAGGGTGTGAACGTCATGCCCAACCACCGTGCGCTGGCGCAACGCTATGCGATTAGCGACAATTTCTATGTGGACAGCGACCACTCAGCAGATGGACACCGCTGGCTGGTGGGTGTGTATCCCACCCACTGGGTGGAGACCATCACTTCCGCGGGCTACGGGGGTGGCGCGCAATTCCGCCGAAGCAAGGCACCCGGGCGGCTCGCACTGTTTGAGTCCAACTCGTCGCTGACCCCCGAGGAGTATCTGGAACACGGCTCCATGTGGGAACACCTTCACCGCAACGGCGTTACCTTCCGCAACTACGGCGAGGGCTTCGAGTTTGCGGGTATGGCACAGGACCCCGATACCAAACCGACAGGCGGACGTCTGCCCGTGAACATCCCCATGCCGATGGTGTTGTATCAGAACACCTGTCGGGAGTACCCGGAATACAACACAAACATCCCCGACCAGTACCGTGCCGACCAGTTTCTGAAAGAGTTCCGCGAAAAGTATCTCTCCGGTAAGGAGCCTCTGCCTCCTTTCCTCTATATCTACCTGCCCAATGACCACGGCGCAGGCGCTCGTCCAAACAAGGGATACCCCTATCTGGAGTCTTACATGGCGGACAATGACCTTGCGCTGGGGCGGGTGGTCGAGGCGTTGTCGCACAGCCCGTGGTGGAAGGAGATGGCTATCTTCGTGACGGAGGATGATGCGCAAAGCGGGATTGACCACGTGGATGCGCACCGAAGTCTGCTGCTGGTCATCAGCCCGTGGGCGAAGCGCGGCTACATCTCACACCGGCAAAGCAGCATCGCCAGCATCATGAAGACCATGTACCTGATTTTGGGCATCCCCTACCTGAACCTGTACGACGCAGCAGCCAGCGACCTGGCGGATATGTTCACCACCGAGCCCGATTTGACGCCGTACCGCGCCCTGCCGGTAGACGCGCGCATCTTCGATCCAGAGAAGGCGAAAGACCCCAACGACCCCGACTACCGTCAGGCCCGTTTGGAGCCGTCGCCCGCGCTGGATACGCTGGAGGAAGCCATGCGCCAGCAGGAGGAGTGGGAGCGCGCGCAGGGCAACTGAGCGTCCTAACTGTCCGCGTCGGGGTCGAACCCGAGCTCCCGCAGCCTCTGGGCGAGGCGTTGAGCGCGTTGTTCCGCCTGCTCCATGCGGCGTCGCAGTTCGACATAGGGGATGAATCGCTCGCCGTCCGGGCGATACAGCACCAGCTCGCTTCCTTCCAAGCTGAATCGCGTGCCCAGCCGCGGGCTGACCCAGCCCTGCATCTGCTCAATCGGCTCTAAGGTGCCGTTGCGTCGCAGCCAGCCCTCGAGGATTCCGTAATCGGGGTCGTACTGGTAATACTCTTCCACCCCGTATCGCTCGTAGAAGCGGAACTTTTCCATGAGCGGCTGGTAGCGGTTGCCCGGAGACAATATCTCGAACACCACCTGCGGCGGAATGCCTCCCTCCTCCCACTGCCGGTAACTGCCCCTGTGCCCCTTCGGGCGACCGAACGCCACAAACACGTCGGGCGCAGTGCGGATTTCAGGATGTCCCTCTACGGGATACCACAGTAAATCCGCCGCCACGAACACGTCCTCGCGGTCTGCGAACAGGGCGCACAGGTTGTCGTACAGGTAGACAATAACCTCCAGCTGTTTAGTGTTTTCCGCCATCGGCTGACCATCCGATTCGGGATAGACTATCTCGGTTTTGAGTGGTTGCGGTATCGCCATGTCGCATCACCTGCCTCCCAGATACCCGTGGTCTACGGCGCGAACCTCTCGACCAACCCAGTTTATTATACTGCTAGGAGTTACGCAATTGAAAGACCTGTTAGAAATTTGGTGGTATAAAGCGACATTACCTGTCATTCTGAACGAAGTGAAGAATCTCAGACCCTTCGCGTGCGCTCAGGGTGACAGAAACGAGATGCTTCGCGTTCGCTCAGCATGACAGGGAACTGTCTCTGCAGTCGCTGAAAAGGCCTTACCCGCTATGTGTTCATCGGCAACTGCGTAACTCCTAACTGCAAAGCGCGATACCGTTCCCGTGCGCCGTTCAGCTCTCAACTGCGGACGCATCTAATGAGACGGTAGCCTCTTTCGGTAGGCATCCCGATACAGCCCTATCTTCTCCAGCGGGATTGACTGGAAGCCCAGTTTGAACGCAGGCGAGTCTTTGCGCAGGCGGATGCCCTTTGCCGTGACCTCTACGCCCGCATCGCCGTCGACGATGTTGTCACGGATGGTGACGATTTTGTCGGTCAGGTTGTCGTAGAGGTCGATCCATCGCCCGCCCACGCTGATGTTACGGATAATTCTGTTCCCCTTCGGCACGGCGGGTTCGTCATTCAGGATGTTCACCAGCTCGGGGTAGCGTTCGCTCCATGGCGGCAGCTGGTAAGGCACCGCCTTCAGCCGGTCCATCAGCGTGCTGTCGCGCCCGTCGAACCAGAAGCTTGCCCAGCCCAGGCCGCGCGCGTCCACATGCACCGACGGCTCGCACTCCACGAAGATGTTGTTCTCTACCGTGTTGTCGCGCCCGCCGCCAATCATCGCCGCGCGTCCCGCTTTATAGAACACGTTGCCGAAGATGGTGATGCCCGACGCGCAGTCGTCCAGATACACCGCCATCACGTCCACGAAGGTCTCCGCCTGTAACGATTTGCCGAGGTCGTGGAAATAGTTATAGCGGATGACGGTACCCCGCTGGGTGAAATCGCGCCCGATGTAGAACGCTCCCGCGTCGCCGGTCTCGGTGCAGACGTGATGCACTTCATTGTACTCGAACAGGTGGTCGTTCCCGCCGAACAGGATGGCATTATGTGGGGCGTCATACATCAGACAATGCGCCACGCGGACGCCCACCCCGTTCACCAGCACCGCCGGGCGGTAGGTGCGGCTCCAGCGGCTGTAACGGGTGAACAGGCAGTTCAGCACCTCGTGCTGGCAGGGGGTCAGGGTGTTGCGGTCGCCGCCTGATACCTGTATGCCGCCATCACCCAAATCCATGAAGTCGCAGGAGACCACTTTGTGCTCGGTGCCGCCTTCGATAACCACGCCCACCGTGCCGATGTTGCGAAACGTGCATCCAGCGATGGTGTTCTGCTGCCCTCCGCGCATCTCGATGCCTGTGGCGCGGCAGACCTCGAAGGTCATCCGTTCTATGCGAAGGTGCGAAACCCCGTTCAGAGTCATCAGGGGCTTCTCGGTCAGCGAAACCATCGCCTCACTGGCGCCGTCATCGGGTGGGTAGAAGTACAGCAGGGCGTTTTCGCGGTCGAGCCACCACTCGCCGGGCGCGTCCAGCTCCTCCAGCAGGTTCAGCACGCGGAACCGCTTGCCGGGCGTATAGCCATACACGCCGTGCGGCTCGGCAGTGACGATTTCACCCTTCTCGGCGTCGATGGATACCACTCGCTCATAGCTGTCCGCCCAGTCCCACGTCCAGTAGCCATGCACCCAGACGTCCTTTGCTTCCGTCCAGCGGCGCAGGCGCGGGTCATCGCAGGTGAAGCATCCGCCCTGTTGCCCGGCGGGGGTCGTGGCGATTTTCAGCCAGCCCTCGTTGGGATACCGCGCCAGTGGCATCGGCTTACCGTTATAGAACAGCTCCAGCCCAGCGGGGACGGCTGCGCTGGACCCAAAGCCGCGTCGAAGCATCTGCCCGAAGTCGGTGATGCCCTGCGCCCGCAAATCGGCAACCAGCACTTTGCCTCGCGCTGCGGGGGGAAGTCTGCGCAGTACGGCATCATCTTTCACTGGCTGCCAGCCTGTGACGCGCTTGCCCCCCACCAGACGTACTTGCTCATTGCGGTACGCGCTGTAGGTGATGGGCGATTGGGGCGTGCCGCTATCTTCGGCGGTCAGTTCAAAAGGCGTGAGTTGCGTGTAAGTCCCGCCGCGCAGCCAGACGGTGACGCCGCTATCCGGCAGCCCGCCCTGTTTCTTGAGTGCGCGGATGGCGTCGCGGGCGCGCTCCAGCGTAGCGAAAGGACCATCGGTGCGCGTGCGGTTGGGTGACGCCAGCCTGCCCGACCACGAATCGTTGCCGTTGGGGGAGACGTAAAAGTTCATCGGTTTGGCTCCTGCCGGTGACAAGATAATCAGTAACAACAGCGCAGCATTCATACACCGAAAAACAATCCTCACCACGCTTGACCTCCTTCGGCGTCTAATGCAGATAGTCTTCGCGGTGTGCCAGGAGGTATCCTTTGGGCTGTGATTCAGACTACGGCTTTCGAACCCTTTGAAAACCAAACTGTTCGAAATGGGGGTCATAGCCAAAGACTTCGCGTGCCTCCAGACGCTTGGCAACAATGAAGCTGGTACAATCTACAAAACTGACCTTTCTTCTGCCGGTGCCCCAAAGTATCGAGAGTGCAGCAGCATGGTCGGCTTCTGTTACCCATGCTATCCTCACCACGGGAAGCATATCCTCAACGAAGACGTGCACCGCGTCTAGCCCCAGTCGGTGTTGAAGCAGAGCTATCGTCTCCACAACAACGTAATTGGATGATAACATTCTGTTAGGCTCATCGAGCAGAAAAGACCATGTGGACATTGCGTCTTCGTGTTTGTTGTCATTAGCGTCCATAAGCGCATAAAACGCGGAAGTGTCCACAAAAGTGCTCAACGGTCAAAAGCCTCCGCCAGATACTTGTCATGCTTTTCCGAGACGTCCCGTTTTCCTGAGCGAAAACGTCCTACCGCATTCAGGGCACGTGCCCGGCGGTTTTCCCAATCCGTATCTACGCACTCTTCCAGGAGCCTCTGCACCCATTCTGCAATGATGTCCTCGACTGTCTTCTGCCTCATTTCCGCCACGCGGCGCAGAGCCTCTTCCTGTTCAGAAGTCAACTCGATATACAATGGCATCGGTCATCCCCCTTTTGGAATTATACCGCAGGCTTGCATCTCTTACGCTACCAGCCCATCTGTGCCGACATCTGCTCCAGGAACTGGCGAGACTCGATGTATGCCTTCTCGATATCGGGCACGTTGCCGATGTCGATGGCGATGTACCCGTCGTAGCCGTGTTTACGCAGGGCGGTGAACACGCCTTCCCAGTCGATAGTGCCTTTGCCCAGTGCAAGGTGTTCGTTGGTGCGCCCGTCGTTGTCCGAGACGTGGACGTAGAAGATGCGCTTGCCCAGCTTCTCCACCGACAGGGGCAGTATCTCCTTCTGCGCGTTCTGGTGACCCGTATCCAGCACCATGCCGAAGTTGTCGCTGCCCACGTGTTCCCACAGGCGCAGGAAGGCATCGGTGTTGCTGACCAGCTCGCCCACGCGCGGTTCCAGACAGAACTTCAGCCCGGCGTCCTTCGCCCGCTCCGTGCAGAAGCGGAAGCTGTCCACCATCGCCGTCCACAGGTCATCCCAGCAGAAGTTGGGGTCTACCTTCACCTTGAACTGCTTGCCGAACTTGATGGCTTCCTTGTAAGGGGCATCGCCCACGAACTCCAGCGGCGGGGTGAAGCTGTCAGTCTGGATGGTGTCGCAGCCAAAGTAGTTCGCCAGCTCGATACCAATCAGGTACAGGTCTTTCGCCTTCTGGCGCTTCGTCTCGTCCATCGACACGATATCGGGTAGCACAGGGCAGAAGTTGATGACCTTCAGCCCGAGGCTCTCGCAGTGCGCTTTCAGCTCAGCGCGATGGCGATACACCTCCATCAGGTTCTCTTCGCGCACCCCTTCCAGCTCCACGCGGGTGAAGCCCATGTCGCGCATCTCGCCCAGCACCTTGAAGGTGTCCTCCAGACTGGGCGGATAGCCGTACTTACTGATGGCGTATAGCCAGCAACAGCTGATTTTCATGTCGTACCTCCCTCACGCAAACGTCGGTAGCAAGTTCGAGCGCAGGAACGCTTCCGAATACTGGGTTCCTCGTGCATACCCGCGCACCTTCGCCAGCCCTTCGATATACTCCATGACGCCCGGCAACACCGCAAACTGGCTCTGCTGCGTCTGCATCGCATCCCGCTTTTTGCGGAAGGTATCCGTGATGTCTATCAGCAGAGAGGGGTGCGGGAACAGCTCCAGCACCTCATAGTAGTACAGCTCCGGTGTATACCAAGGCTCGCCCATATCCGCCAGCACGTTCTCGTATGCCTTCCAGCGTGCCTCATCGGTGATGGCGGAGATGGCACGGTGGTCGCGGTGCTTGTCCTCGTTCCAGTGGGTGAGGATGACATCGGGACGGTAGTGACGGATGAGACGCACGCATTCCTGATAGGTCTCGCGGTCGTTCACCACTCCCTGCGTGGGCTTGCCCAGTATCACCCGTTCGGTGATGCCCAGCACGCGGTTACAGGCTTCCGCCTCCGCCCGACGCATCTCGGCGATTTTGTCTTTCATCTCCGGCGTGCTGTAGCCCGTTTCTCCCGCGCAGAAAGTAACCACAAACACCCGTTTGCCCATCGCAGAAAGCCGCGCGATGGTGCCTCCGCAGCCGATAATCTCGTCGTCAGGGTGAGCAGCGAACACCAGCACGCGGTTCCAGTGGTCGAGCATTTATCCTGCCTCTTTCCTAACGTTGACGTTGCATTTCCCGAATGACTGCCTCCGTATCCTTTTGCCAGCGGAACTCGGGCGCGTCATTGGGAATCAGGTCGCGTTGCTCCCCTGCCAGCACCCACAGGTAGTAGACGCGGGTGCCCGGCGCGGCAGCGATGGGATGATAGCCTTTTGGGATTCGCAGCACCGTGTTGTCGCGGATGACGAACGGCTCGTCGATAGTAGCATCCGCTGTGTACAGCCTGCCTAGCCCAAAACTGTTGCCTGGCTGTACCTTGAAGAGATAGACCTCCTCCATCTTGCACTCGCGGGGTGGGTCGTGCACATCGTGCTTGTGAGGGGGCCAGCTCGACCAGTTGCCAGGCGGGTTGATGGTCTCGCCCACCAGCAGGCGGGCGGCAGGGGTGCGTTTGTCCACAATGTCTTTCACGTCGCGCCGCCAGTTCCATACGCCCACATCGCGCACGTTCACCTCTTCGGGTGGAATCAGTTTGGGCATGGCATCTGTGGTTACGCGCGTTTTGCTCACTGCCACTTCCGCTTCGTCCAGCACCTCTATCTCTACCTGCGTGCCGTTCGGCGCGTACAGGCTCCATGCGTTGCCTTCGAACACGCTGCGCCGCCCGCCGACCACAGGGTATTGCTCACCGTTGACCCGCAGACGACACCTGCCCGAAAGAAAAACCAGCACCGCTTCACAGTCCTCCGTGTTCCAGGCAAAGGTATCGCCTGCTTTCCCTTTGAAGACGCCGAGTTCGATATACTGCATCTCGCCCTGCTCCACCAGCGAATTGTAACCATACTGCAGGGTAACGTGTTTGACCATCAGCCTTTCCTCCCCAAGTGGATGTGTCGTCCCTTCAGGTTCCGTTTTTCGGAGAGTAGCGCACCGTCCGCCCACTCTTTCCATTCGTGCAGGTGAGGAGGATTCCTGCACGTTTTTTTTCATGGCGTACAGGCATCAGGGTAGATGGGGCGTTCCCGTGCGGCTGAACCCGCACTTGCGTCCACCAAAAAACCCCGCTTGCGCGGGGTCGGTAGCCAGCACAGCGAGACTTCGCCTGTCAACGCCATATACTCCAGCATTACGTGCTCACTGCTGCTGCACGATAGGTTTCGCTGGTTTTTCTAATGCGCGCTTCACCGCATCTTCCAGCAGCTTCTCGCGGTTGCGGGGGTCGTAACCATCCACGCGCAGGGCGATTACACCGTCTTTGTCTATCACCACCAGCGTCGGCAAGGTGCGAGGCTGGTAATACTGCTTTGCCTCGCCGCTGGTGTCTGCGGCGATGGTGTAAGTGACCCCCGCTTCTTTAGCCAGCTGAACCACGCGGTTGTAATCGTCAACGTCCACTGCTACTCCAATGACGGTCACACCCTGACCTTTGTATCGACGGTGAAACTCTTCCATCTTCGGCATGGCATCGCGGCAAGGGGCACACGAAGTGGACCAGAAGTCCAGCACCAGCACGCCACCCCGATAGGAAGAGAGAGACCGTTGTTCGCCCCCCTCCGTGAATCTTAAAATAACGTCGGGCGCGGTCTGTCCTGCAACAGGGGCACTGGGCTGGAAGGCGTAGAAGATAAGGGCAATCGTCACTGCTCCAAGCACGAATGCAATCGCTCGGCGCATCGTTCACCCCCATCAAAATCGTATCATCCGCTGGATTCTTACGTTGAGAAGGTTCGATATATGTTCCCGAAGCACCTTCTGTATCGCCAGAAGGAGTCAGGGTTTTATCCTGCGAAGAAAGGTATCGAGCTGCATCCATATCATCTTCCAGGCAGGTGATAAGAGATGAGGCGAGAGTGCGGTTGTTCCGGGCGTTGTGGTGGGGAGTTGAACCGGCGAGAGTTCCTGCAAATCATGCTGGCAGGTGCGACGGGCGCGGTGTTCATGCGCGACCTTCCTGCAGCCAATGAGGAACAAAAGCCTGAGGTGTGGCAGGTCTCTCGAGGCAATTTGTCTTCCCTACCGACTGCGCGTGGCTATCCCACGCAGACTCCTCGCACCTACCGCGGCGCGAACCTCGAGTACGTGCTGATGCCCATCGGCGGAATCGGCACGGGCACAGTGTGGCTGGACGGGCAGGGCAAGCTGTCGGTGTGGCAGATATTCAATAATGACACGGAGGAGCCGCTGCCGCATGTCCACTTTGCCCTGCGCCTGGATGGGCAGCTGTATCTGCTGCAGACCCCATCGGAACAGGACGTACCTGCCATCCCGGTCATCGCGTTTGAGGGAGGCTATCCCATCGCTCGCCTGCACTACGACACGCGCCGCTTGCCGGTGGATGTGGTGCTGGAGGCGTTTAATCCCTTCATTCCGTTAGATGCCTTCCACTCTGCGCTCCCATGCGCGGTTTTCCGCTGGACGGTGCGCAACCGTGGCAACCGTCCCGTAGACCTGTCCTTGCTGTTCACGCTGCCGCAGTCCGCTGAGCGAGACAACGCGCTGGACGCGACGCCCGGCTATTCGCGCTCCGTGACGTCCGTGCCGCTTCGCCGTCCGGGCGCACAGGCGATTTACGACCGGCAAACGGGCAGGGATATGACTCCCGCGCCCTTGTATTACCTGAGGCATCTCACCATGCCCAGCGAACTGCCCGGCGGGTGGCAGCAGCCCGAAAACTGGCGACAGATCATCGAGGCGTACCAGACGCTGCAGGCAGGAGGCGTGGTGCTGATTACTTCGCCGCGCGCCAGCTTCTGGGGTAACCTGGTGCCCCCGTGGGAGGTGTTCGAAGACTTCGAGAAAGACAGCTACGAGGGCTGGACGGTAGAGGGCGAGGCGTTCGGCACCAAGCCCCATTCGGGCACGTCGCCCGGGCAGCAACCGGTGAGTGGCTTTGTCGGTAATGGGCTGGTCAACACCTATCTGCCCAACGACGCTCCGAAAGGCAGGCTGAGTTCGCGTCCTTTCCAAATCCAGAAGCGGTTCATCGGCTTTCTCATCGGTGGTGGTAACCATCTGGGCGAGACGTGCATCAACCTGCTGGTGGACGGCAAGGTGGCGCGCACCGCCACCGGACGCAACGCCGAGCGTCTGGAGCCTTACGAATGGGACGTGGGTGACCTGATTGGCAAGCAAGCACAGATACAGATAGTGGACAACCACGCGGGCGGCTGGGGGCATATCAACATCGACCACATCGTGTTTGCGGATGAATCGCCCGTGGCGATGTTTTCCCTGATTGCTGCGCTGCCACAGATGCGACAGGCTCTTGCCCTGCGTGCCACCAACATGCGCGACATGCCATCGCCGCCGAGCTCTCAGCGACCAGAGTGGACAGCGCTCGGCAGGCAGATGTTTCCGAATCTCAACATCGAAGAATGGGAGATTGACTCCTGTTTGCGGCTGGAGGGGTTCGAGCCGGGCGACTGGCAGGTGCTGGCGCAATGGTCGGATGGAACGCCGCTGCTGCTGATGCGTCGCTACGGCAACGGCACGGTCGTGTTGTCGCTGGCGGGGCAGCTGCCCGAGGGGAACCTTTCGTGGACGCAGGAGCTGTTCTTTGGGGCGCTGGGCATCCGCGAGCGAGGTAACCTGTACCTGACAGAATGGCATCCGCGTGCGGGCAACGTATGCGTCAAAACCGACCAGCCCGACACCCGCTTCCCCCGCTGGAGCGCGCTGGATGAACTGCGCACCGGCGGATCCGCGCAAGGACAGCACGGCGCCATCGAAGCCCCGCTGCGTTTGGCACCCGGCGAGCAGCGTGTGGTGCATTTCGTGATGGGCTGGAGCTATCCGCACGTGGAGCGGTTCCGCCGACGCGGCAACCTGTACTACCGCTGGTTCCGTACAGGGCAACAGGCAGCGGAGTACGTGCTACAGCACCTGCCGCAGCTGTGGGGCTGGACGCAACTGTATCATCAGACCATGTACCAGTCCAACCTGCCGCCGCTAATGCTGGACGCCATCACGTCGCAGGCGGTCATCCTGCGCAGCCCGACCTGCTTCTGGTCGGACAACGGCTACTTCGCGGGCTACGAAGGCAGCTACGCCTGCTGCCCGCTGAACTGCACGCACGTGTGGAACTACGCGCAGACACATGCACGTCTCTTCCCCGAAATCGGACGCAACATGCGCGAGAGCGACCTGCTGGTGTTCCTGCACCCAGATGGCGAGACCTCCCACCGCCAACACTGGCAGCACGAGGCGTTCATCGACGGACAGTGCGCCACCATCTGCGCGGCTTATCGGGAGCATCTCACCGCGCCCGACAACGCCTTCCTGAAGAAGATATGGAGCCGCGCTAGGCTGGCGACCGAGTGGCTGATTCGCAAGATAGACCCCGACGAGGACGGCGTGCCTTCGGGGATACAGTGGAATACTTATGACTGCGCGGTATCGGGAGCCACCACCTTCATCGGTTCGCAGTACCTGTGCGCGCTGGCAGCGGCGGAGCAGATGGCTCTGCGCATGGGCGACCAGTCGGCGGCGCAGCGCTACCGGCGCATTCGGCTGGCAGGCTCGCGCAACCAGCACGCCCAGTTGTGGAACGGCGGGTATTACATTCAAAAGCCGGGCACGCCTGCTGCCAACGACTATAACACCGGCTGCCACAGCGACCAGCTGCTGGGACAGTGGTGGGCGCACCAGCTGGGGCTCGGCTATCTATACCCGCGTGAGGCGGTGCGTCGGGCATTGCAGTCCATCTACCGCTATAACTTCCGATACAACATGATAGGACATCTGCAGTTTCCCCGCCGCTACCTGCTGGACAATGAAGCGGGGCTGCTGATGTGTACATGGCCGCGCGGTGGGCGCCCCGACCCCTTCATCGGCTATGCCGATGAGGTGTGGACAGGTATCGAGTACGCGGTAGCCGGACTGATGCTATGGGAAGGGATGGTCGACGAAGCGGTGCATCTGGTCAACACCACGCGCAGCCGATACGACGGGCGTCGGCGCGACGGCGTCAATTCGGGACCGGGCGGCAACCCGTTTAACGAGCTGGAGTGTGGCAAGTTCTACGCCCGCGCCATGAGCTCGTTCGGGCTGTTGCTGGCGGCGCAGGGACTGATTCTGGACACTCCCGCTGGCGTACTCGGCTTTGCCCCGCGCTGGAAGCCCAACGACCACCGCAGCTTCTTCATCACGGGAACAGGGTGGGGGCTATTCGCACAAAAGCGTAGCACCAACGAGCAACGCGAGGAGATAGACCTGCGCTATGGCTTCCTGCGGTTGCGCGAGCTGGTGTTCCAGATACCGGAGGGTACCACCCTGCGGTCCGCCAGCGTGCGCATCGGCAGGCAAACGGCGCAAGTCTCCGTACAAACAAAAGGTAATCAGGTCATCCTCCGCTTTGCGCAGGAGCAGAACCTGCAATCTCCGGCGCAGGTGACCGTGGCGCTGCGGTGGTAGCCAGCTCTCAATGCGTGGCCACCGCCTGACCTGCCAGCGGCTCCAGCATCAGCATCTCGGTCTCATCGTCGTAAGCGATGAGCTCACCGTATCGCCCCCATTCGATAATGGTGTTGAGCTGCTTCTCCGCCTCCGCCGGGGGCAGTTCCAGCTCCAGCGCGAGGCGCACCACATCGCGCTTCAGACTCTGGTTCTCGGCAATCTGCAGCATGTTGATCAGCCACTGGAAGATAGGTAGCCTCCGAATCCGCGTGGAGAATATCTCCTTACGGGTGAGGATGCTTGCCTCGCTGAAGGTCTCGCCCAGCGGGGTGAGCATCACGTCACCCTGCCCGACGCGAACGAAGCCCAGCAGTTCCGCCGTATCAATCAGGCGCAGCACCAGGTCGGAGTCCGCACCGAAGTCTTCGGTAAGCTGATAAATGTCGTAGGTGGGCTCTGAAGATTCGGCGAGGTGCTCGAGCAACCCCACGAGGTCGCTAATCTGGATTTGGGGCAGCCATCGGGTCACGCCGGGCTTGCCGGGCGCGGTACCCATCTCTACCGGCTCGGGCTGAGTCTGTCCGGCAAGGATGGCGTAGATGTGGTCGATGAGCTTCAAGAACTGGGGGGACTTGCGGTGCCGGGGATGCGGCAGGTCGACGTTCACCTCAGCTATAATCCTTCCGGGTGACGTACCCATGATGACCAGGCGGTCTGCCATCTCCGCCGCTTCCTCGATGTTGTGCGTGACCATCAGGATGGTCTTGGTGGGGATTTTACCGTCCAGCCACAGCTCCAGCAGTTCGCCGCGCAACGCTTCCGAGCTGAGCACATCCAGCGCGGAAAACGGCTCGTCGAGGCACAACAGCTCTGGCTCCACCGCCATGGCACGGGCGAAGCCCACCTTCTGGCGCATCCCGCCCGACAGCTCGCGCGGATAGGCGTTCTCAAAGCCGTCCAGTCCCACCCGGTCGAGCAAATCCAGGGCGCGCGCGGTGCGGAGTTTGGGCGGCACTCCCCGCGCCTTCAGGGCGACCTCCACGTTCTCCTGCACCGACAACCATGGGAACAGCGCGAAGGTCTGAAAGACAATACTGGCATGCGGGTTGACACCCTGCAGCTCCTGCCCACGATAGCGGACGACACCCTCCGTCGGACGTTGCAGTCCCGTAATCAAACGCAACAGCGTGCTCTTGCCACAACCCGAAGGACCCAGCAAACAAACGAACTCCCCCTCGTTAATACTCAGGTTGATGTCCTGTACCGCATAAAATCGCTTTCTACCGGTGGCGTACACCTGGCTGACATGCTCCAGCTCTACCAGTGTCTGTCCATTGTTCATTTCTTCACTCCATCCTGTAGCGTGATGCGGCAATCCGGTACAATCGTCTCCAGAGCAAACGGTTCACGAGTACGACCGTCAGAATCATGGTGAGCGTCGATGCCAGCAGCATGGGAAAATCACCTTCAGCGGTGCTGGCGGCAATCAGGTCTCCCAGTCCGGTGACACGCAGGGTGCGTCCACCAAACTCCACGTATTCCGCCACAATGCTGGCGTTCCATGCACCTCCGCTGGCGGTAATCGCGCCGGTAATCAGATACGGAAACAGCGCGGGCAATATCAGCACGCGCCACTTCTGCCAGCGGTTCATCCCCAGCAGGGTGACGGTAAAGCGCAACTCCTGCGGGATGGACATGGTACCCGCAATCACGTTAAATAGAAGATACCACTGTGTGCCCGTCAGCATCAAAAGCACCGCCGCCATGTTCAAACCGGCGGGCAGGTTCAGCAGCATCAGCACGAAGACAGGGAACAGCGCGGTGGCTGGAATGGACGCGGCAATCTGCACCAGCGGCTGCAACCACGCGGCGAGCCGCGCGTTCATGCCGATATACACTCCCAGCGGAACCGTCCAGCCGAAGGCAATAGCCAGTGCCAAAGCCACCCGCAGCGCGGTCATGAAAACGCCCTGCAAAATAGCCAGCCATTGCGACAGCTGCACCTGAATCAGCAGATGCAGAGCACGTAGCGTGCCGTAAGCAACCAGCAGCAATATCGCCAGAAAGAAAAGCCTCCAGGCAACATCCTGACGTTGCGCCTGCTCGGGCGCGCGCTCAGGGCGGAAGGGCCATACTCGCAGGGTCCAGGCGTCCACTCGCTCCCCAATCCGTTCCCAGAAAGCCGATACCCTTTCCGACAGCCTGGAGGAGCGCAGGATGTCGTAGAACCACGAGCTGGCATGCGTCTCCTGTTCGATCATCTCCAGTTTGAACTTTTCGCTCCACGCCACCAGCGGGCGCCATACCAGCTGGTCCAGCAGCACAATCACCAGCACGAGTGTGCCCAGCCCCCACAGTATAGCCGCGATGTTTCCCTGATGCGACGCCTCGCGCAGATACGCGCCCAGCCCGGGCAGGCGATAGTCTCGTTCGCCTACCGTGAATATCTCTGCCGCCATCAGGAAGAACCATCCCCCCGCCCAGCTCATCATGCTGTTCCAGATAAGGCCAATCGCGCCAAAGGGGAGTTCCAGCTTGCGCATCCTCAGCCACCAGTTCAGCCGCAGGATAGCTGCCGCCTCGCGCAGGTCTCCGGGCAGGGTGGTCAGCGACTGGTACCACGAAAAGGTCATGTTCCACACCTGACTGGTGAAGATGAGCACGATAGACGCCAGTTCCGCCGCCAGCTGCTCCTGCAAGATTGCGCTCAGCCCCAGCAAAACTACAGGCAGGAACGACAGAATGGGCACGCTCTGCAGCACGTCCAGCGTGGGCAACAGAATCTGCTCTGCCCGACGGCTGCGCGCTGCTGCATAACCGTAAACCAGGGTGAACATTAACGACAGCATGTACGCCGCCCCCATGCGAATCACCGAGCGCAACGCATAGTAGGGCAGCGCAGTTGGGTGAAGCACAATGCCGGGGCCTTTGACCACCTCCGGTGCATGAAAACCGAAATGCACCCCGAGATAAAGCAATGCCGTGATGGTCAGCAAAACGAAGGCATCGCTCCACCGAAACTCCCGGGTCGTCTGTTTGAGCTCGTAGATTGGCGATTTCAGAAAATGCATCGGCACGATTTCTCCATAAAAGGATGAAGGCGCACGACAAACACACCTTGGAACGGGCAAGGGGTAAATCACCTGCCCGCTCTCCTTGTCAAAGCCCGGTAGTCCGAGCGCAAGGGGCACCTGACGGCTTCAGGCGAGCAAAATAACCGATGCGGATATTACCACCTTATTATACATGGCAGGAAGGAGATGAGACAAGAAGAGCACCGCGTTTACGGCTCACCGGAGGTCCGCCCGCCAGGTAATGGTAATGCGCAGGCACCAATTGGAGGGCGAAGCTCCCACTGAGCCGTCCACGGACAACACCTGCAACGCCGCGAACTGTGTGTCGATGATGCGGGCTGACCTGAAGGCAATCTGCGCCCTCTGACAGCAGGCAACGCGAATCTATCCGGTGAATCTAAACAGGTGAACGCAACTTTCGCCTGCGTGCGGTGTCTTTCCGAGAGGGAGCGATGAGAACGATACTGCCCCTGGCCATACTGGCGCTCGCGTTGTGCGCGGCGTCTGCTCAGGCACAAACGTCTGCCTCACCCGCGTGGAAACAGGAGTTTGCGCGGGCACGACAGGTTTGGGAGAAAGGCGAATTCGACCGTGCGTTCAAGGTGCTGGAGAAGGCGTATGCGCTCGCCCCCGACGATACCGCACGCGCTCAGATTGCCTTCCGCACCGCCGATTGGGCGCACCAGCTGGGCAGGTACGATACCGCGCGCCGTTGGTACCTGAAGTGCCTGGAACTTGCCCCCTCCGGCTCCGATCTCATCCGTCGGGCAAATATCGGCTTGAGCCGCCTTCCGTCGCCGGGTCCCCCAGCCCCGCGTCTTCCCAGCGTACCTTATTCCACCGAATCGCTGCCCAGGGTCCCCACTGCAGGCCTCCTCGCACCGATTGCGGTGGCTTCGCTGTTTGCGTTTGTGTGCCTGATGTTACTGCTGCAATGGGCGAGCGGCTGGCAAAGGGGCGCACTGCCCGCGCAGGTCCTCCTGAGCCTTCTGCTAACAGGCGGGGTGACCATGATGCTGCCGCTGGCGGCGTTACTCATCCGCCAACAGTTGCAGCCCGAGCCAGACGGCTGGGTGGCGGGTGGGCTGACCCTCGCAAGCGTCGCCTGCCTCGCCTTCGCGGCGCGCACATGGCAACAGGGGCAACTGCTGCGCAACACCCCGCTGGCACGTCTGCGCAGCGCGTCGCACGGTTTCCTCAAGGTGCGCGGCACAGCGGAACCTGCCTTTGGCGTGGTGCAGAGTCAGGTCGGAGACATCCCCGGCATCTACATCAGCGAACTCTCCGAGCGTTACGTGCGCCGTATAAAGCGATATTATGACTCGCAGAGCAAAAGCTGGAAAACGCGCACCGTCTACCGCTGGGAGACCATCTACAGCGCCACGCACAGGGTCGACTTCATACTGGACGACGGCACGGGCAAAGCGATTGTGGAGGTGGAAGGGGCGGAGTTCTACCCCGACCACATCGCGCTGTTTTACAACTATCATCCGGTGCGCTCGTTCCCCTGGTTTGCACACGTGGGTGATGTGCGCACGCGGGTGAGCTACATCCCACCCAACGCGACGGTAACCGTCTGGGCACGCTACTACGAACGCGACCTGCCCGGCACCGCACGCGATGAGATGCGCCTGCAGTACGACCGCTTCCACAAATGCATGGTGGTGCTGGAAGGGCAGGAGAGCAAGGTATACACCAGCCGTTCGGGAATGGGACTGGTGCTGGCAATCATCGGTGTCATCATGCTGCTGGGCGTGCTGTATATTCTGCTGAACCCGGGCGTGGTGACGGAGTACGTCGGTCAGGAATACACTTACCCGTACTAGGAGGTTACAAGAATGGCAGGAATGTCAACGTTAGCGATTGTGCTGTTCATCATCGGAGGCGTGCTGGTGATATGGGTCATCGCCGCCTACAACAACCTGGTGAACCTGCGCGGGCAGGCACAGCGCGCGTGGGCGAACGTGGATGTGGTGCTCAAACAGCGTTGGGACCTCATCCCGAACCTGGTGGAGACGGTAAAGGCGTATGCGCAGCACGAGAAGCAGGTACTGGAGCGTATCGCCGAGCTGCGTGCGGTTGCGCTGGGCGCGCAAGACCGCAAACAGCGTATTCAGGCGGAGCAGGAGGCGTCACGCCTGCTGGGCAACATCATCGTGTGGGGCGAGCAGTACCCCGAGCTGAAGGCAAACGAGAACTTCCTGCACCTGCAGCGCACCCTGGCGGATTTGGAGGAGCAAATCGCCGACCGCCGCGAACTGTACAACGAGGCAGCGACCAACTACAACGTGTATCAGAAGACCTTCCCCGCCGTGCTGGTGGCGCAGAGCGTATGGGCAGAGGAGATGCCTCTCTTCGAGGCAGCTCCACAGGAGAGAGAGGTACCGAAGGTGCAGTTTTAACTGTACCTTGACAAGCAACCCGTTGTGTGCTATCTCATAATACTGGGGTGCAAATGCCCCTGCAGGGCGAGGCTCCAGCCGAGCCGTTTCATAAAGGCTTGATGCAGGCTGAAGCCTGCGGCTACGAGGAGGTTCACCGAGCATCCTTGAGGCTCCTTGACAAAACGGAGGTGAAGGAGGTTCGCCCATGAGCGCGAGAGGGACTGTGTTGCAGCAAGCGGTGGAAGGAAGCCTGGATTCCCTGCTGTCTCTTGCCGAGCAAGCGTTGTGGAATGACAGGTTGCGCCGTGCAGTGATGCGGCAACTGGAGAAGCACCTGCTGGCGCACCTGCAAACGAGTGCCAGCCCGAACCGACCTCCGCAGGTCACCCGGGATAAGGTGGACCTGATGCGCGCGCTGATACGCTCCATTGACCGGGCAATGGAGCGCAGGCAGGTCTCCCGTACGGTGGTCCGCCGGCTGTTGCGAGTGCTGGTGGTGAACACCATCCTGCGCCAGAACGAAGACATCGAAACCGCGGAGTGCAGCTTCATGCAACGGCATGAAGGACATGCCCCTCCGATTACGATGGTGCTCAGCCCCACAAAGGTGTGTAACCTGCACTGCATCGGCTGCTATGCGAACTCCAGCCAGGGCACTGTGGACAAACTGGAGTGGGACATTGTGCACCGGATTGTCAGTGAGGCGAAAACGCTGTGGGGCATGCGTTTCTTCACCATCTCAGGCGGCGAGCCACTGGCATATCGCTCACAGGGCAAGGGCATACTGGACCTGTTCGCCGAGCACGAAGATTGCTTCTTCATGATGTACACCAACGGCACGCTCATTGACCGGCGCGTTGCCGAACAGATGGCGCAGGCGGGTAACATCGTGCCTGCCATTTCGGTGGAAGGGCTGGAGGAGCGTACCGACGCGCGGCGTGGCAAGGGCGTCTTCCGGCGCATTCTGGAAGCGATGGAACACCTGCGCGAGGCGGGGGTGGTCTTTGGCATCTCGCTCACTGCCACACGCCATAACGCCGAGGAGATTTTGTCTGACGAGTTCGTGGATTTCTTCTTTGAGCAGCAGCAGGCGGTGTTCGGCTGGTTGTTCCAGTACATGCCCATCGGGCGCGGCTATACGCTGGAGCTGCTGCCCACACCGGAACAGCGAGTGTGGATGTGGCGACGCACCTGGCAACTTATTCGGGAGCGTCACATCATGCTGGCGGACTTCTGGAACTGCGGAACCGTCAGCGATGGCTGTATCGCTGCAGGGCGCGACGCAGGTTACCTGTACATCGACTGGAGCGGCAAGGTGATGCCCTGTGTGTTCGTGCCCTACTCGGCGGTGAACATCCACGACATCTATCGTCGGGGCGGCACGCTGGACGACATCTATGACCTGCCCTACTTCCGCGCCATCCGGCAATGGCAGTGGGACTACGGCTTCGGCAAGCAACGACCGGAGGAACACGGCAACTGGCTCATCCCCTGCTCGATACGTGACCATCACCGCGACGGGCGTGCGATGATCGACCGATACCGCCCCGAGCCGGAGGATGAGTCTGCAGCCGACGCACTGCGAGACCCCAGCTACTATCAGGGACTGGTCGCTTACGACGAGAGGCTACGGGAGAAGTTCGATCCTATCTGGCAACAGGAGTACCTGAGCGAGATTCAAGGGGGCAGGAACCGTTCTTGGAAGAGCTGCGCATCGAGCCAGAGGACGTAGTAGCCTGTTTGACCACCTTTATCCGCAACGCGGTAGAGGATTTTCGCCGCGAAGGGGTGGTCGTTGGGCTGAGTGGAGGGCTCGATTCGGCAGTGGTTGCCACTATTGCTGCCCGGGCTCTGGGGGCTGATGGCGTGCTGGGGGTGATACTGCCGGAGCGCGATAGCGCGCCCGAAAGCAAGCAGCTGGCACGCCGGCTCGCCCAGAGCCTGGGCATCCGCTGCCGAACCGTTGGATTAACCCTACCGCTCGCCTTGCTGGGGGTGTATCGGCAAGTGCCCCTGTGGCTGATACCTGGCCGTCGCCTGAAGGCAAAAGCCGTGCAGCACTATTATGAGCAGTTCCGCAAGACCCTGCCCGAAGGAGAGACTCCGTTTTCCGCAGTGATGACAGGCACCCGGGGATTGCGCGGTCCATGGCTGAACGAGACGGTCGCCTATCACCGGGTGAAAGTCCGCCTGCGCATGACCGTGCTTTACTACTACGCCGAGCGATTTAACCTGCTGGTCGCCGGTACCGCAAATAAGACCGAGCTGGCAACGGGTCTGTTCGTGAGGTACGGCGATGTGGCAGCGGATATCGCCCCGCTGGCTACCCTCTACAAAACACAGGTGCGCGCACTGGCAGAATACCTGCAAATCCCTCAGCAGATTATCGCCCGCCCCCCCTCGCCGGACCTCCTGCCCGGCTTGACCGACGAGCTGGCGATAGGGCTGGATTATGCGACGCTGGACAGGGTGCTCTGGCGACTGGAGCGGGGGATGGACGCAGAAACTATCGCCAGAGAAGTCGGGCTTTCGCCAGCGCAGGTGCGGTATGTGCAAACCCTGAACGGGCGTGCTCAACGCCTGTTGTCGCCGCCGCTGACAGCGTGTTGAATCTTTTTTGCCGGTATCATTGCGAGTGTACCGCCGAGCCACCTATCTTTAGCGCAGATGGTATTATCGTTTGACAAACATTTGCTCGAATGTTATAATTGGGCAGCAATACGCGGAACGCCGCGTGAGCGCGAAACTTCAGACCATTGACCCGTCCTTTGTAGCCTTGAAGCGGTATGCAGGGTGCATCACGCAGCGACGCGTTCGTGTGGAGAGGAGGGCTTGACATGTTACGAACGTACGCTGACTGGCTGCATCGTAATTTCTGCGCAGTCCCCACATCCGTGGTCGCTTCCGCGGTCAAGGGAGGGATGTTACTGGAGCGAGTGGCAGGCGAGGTGCGTACCGACCACGAGTACAGTGCCATCGGATTACCGCGCCACTCGCATATGTGGATGGTGAACGCCGAACACTGCCAGCAGATGCTCTCTCAACCAGACATTCAAGAAGAGGTGGTGGTGGAAGCAGGCTTCATCATCTATCGTGACGGCGAAGGGCGTGTGTGGCTCGGGCTGGAACCCCGTGAGGCGGAAATGGAGATGCCGCTGGACGCCATGCTGGAACACCACGTCAAACCCCTGTATCACATCCTGCATGGCGAGGAGGACACCGCCAAACTGGCAACGGTAGAGTACCGTATCGTGCGTACCACTGATGACCGCCTGATGGAACAGCACCTGAACGAGCTGGTATCGCACGGCTGGGACATCACACACTTTCAAGCGGTGATTATCCAGGAGACGCGCTCCACGCTGTTCATCGCCCTGTTGCGCAAGCAAACGACATAGCTACAGTTCTCCTATCGCCCGAAGCAGGCGTGCCTGCGCCAGCTTGTGCTCTGTCTGCGCCTCCAGCAAGCGGGTGCGTGCTTCGGTCAGGGCGGCGAGGGCGTCGATTTGTTCCACGAGGGGGGCTTTCCCTTCGTTTACCCGTAACGTCGCCACGCGGTATGCTTCCTCCGCATCCTTAAGAGCGGCTTCTGCCGTAGCGATGTTCGCCGCAGCCGTTTCGATATCCAGCCATGCCTGACGCACCTCATTCTCCACCTGAAGCTGTTGTCCACGCCACAAAGCCATCTGCTCCTGCTCGCGAGCCGCAGCTGCCCGAACCTGCGCCTGCAGCTGCCCACCTGTCCACACCGGCACACTGATCGCCAGCGCCACCGTGTAACCGGACTGCGCCGACATGCCCTGCACCTTCACCCAGTCCTGCGAAGCTGTCAGGTACGCCTGCGGGCGCATCGCTCCTTCGGTAACGAGTCGATCGAGTTTCGCCATTTGCACCCGAGCTCGTTGCGCCTGTAGCGAAGGGCGTTGCTGCAGTGCCCTCTCTACTGCTGCCTCCGGGGTGGCAGGCAGGTTAAACACAGGCTCCTGATGCAGCGGCAGGTCTATTTCCTCTCCGGGTGTTGCACCGATGCTGGTCTGAAGGTTCAGCAGGCTCTTTCGGAACTCGGCGCGGGCGGTAGTCCATGCTTGCTTTGCCTCTGCCTCCGCCGCGCGGCTGCGCAACACGAAAGCCAGCGGCGCTTTACCGCTTTCGTACAACTGCTCGATGACGGCCGTCTGCTCCTGCTGCGCCTGATACCGCTTCTCCGCCACCTCCACCAGCTGCCTGCGCAGCAACGCCTGCAGATAGCGCATGGTGACCTCTAAACGCACCTCCTGAACCGTTTCCCGTACTTCCTCAGACATCGCGTCTCTCTCCGCACGAGCAGCACCAATCATGCCCTGTAACCGTCCACCAGTGAACAATGGAACGGATAGCTTCAGCTGTGACGCGGCAAACTGGTCGCGTGGCGCCATCCGCATCGAGTCGGGCATCACCCCCGGCGACGACGCCAGCATGTTGTCCACCGTCCCTTGCGCCAGCCAGCCGGATAACGACACCTGTGGCAGCAGCATGGCAGATGCCATCTGTGCTCGCGCCTGTGCTGCGTCACGGCGTGCCCGCGCTGCTTGTAGCAGGGGATTTTGACGCTCCGCAGCCGTCAACGCATCCGAAAGTGTCAGCATCTGTTGCGCCCATACCGGCGCAGAGAGTGCCAGTAACCAGCCCACCATCCAGATGATTGCTCCGTTCACCAAAGCACCTCCATGTGATGTTTGCTAATAGAATACTACGCATCTGTCGCACTTCCTGTCACTGCTGGAGTTCAGGTGATACGAGGGGTGTTCAAACAGCGCGTCCCTCTTTGCGGGTGTATTGACGCTTATCGGGCTTGGTGATAAAATCACACTGGGCAGTACTCTACACGAGGAGGTGCAGGTGCATGGTCGCACGAGCAGTGGGGAACATTTGCGCTGTTGCCCTCTTTCTGTTGGGGTATGCATCGGCGAGCGCACACCCGCTGGTTCCCCTGCCTCACGACAAACAAATCCGTGTTTACGTCGGTGTTTGGGACCGGTTCTACAGCCCCTACCACAAAGCGAGCCGATACCTACAGCTCACCGCCAACGTCGCCGCCTACCACCCCGTCGAACAGCCGCGAGTGCAGACCTTCGATGAGCGGCGCATCTTGACACTCCAGGTACCGGACGAGGGAGGTTGGGCGCATTTCTATGCCGATGGTGACACCATTAAGCTGGTCTTCCGGGTGGAGGACAGGCGCAACCGATTGGGCAAGTTGCGGCTGATGGCGTTCGGCAAAGGGCTTCTGGTGGGCGAGCTGTCTGCTGACCGCAGCGGTTCGCGTATCGCGGGTAGTCTGCGCTACGACAGCGACCAACAGTATTACCTGGCGTATCTGTTCTCCAAACGAGGAGAGGTGCTGGCGAAGCTGTTGATCGACCGCGGCTGGTGGGACGCGGTTGTCCCCGTCATCATTTCGCGGGAGTTCCTTCCCTATCGTCCTGCGCCCCCTTCCGACGAGGGAATCAGGAAGGTAGTAGGTGCGGAGGATTTCCCCGGCGAGGACGGCGAGTGGAAACAACTGAATCCACCGCCGCGCTTCGCCCCGCATCCGTCGGGAGCATCGACATCTACTTTACTGGTGAAGGAGTTCACCAACGACAATTCCCGGCCAGTTCCGGTCGAACCTCCTGCCCACGCGGGGACCTTCAAGCGATGGAATCTGCTGAATATTCGCATTCTTAGTTCCCCAAAGATACGGGAGGAATGGCTCAAGCGGTACGTCCAGTCGCAAATGGATGAGATGAGGCAGACAGGGCAAGTCAAGGAACCGATGCTAGAGCCGGTGAAGGTTCCCCCCTATGCGCAGGGATTTGCCTACTGGCACGTCTGGTTGCGGGGCATCGCGAAAGCGGTGCTATGGCTGCCCGAGGAAAGGAGCGGGCGGGGGAAAGACATCAACCCGCTGCTGGACCGTATCCAGCAACAGCTGCATACCGAGCGCGACTGGCTGTCGGAGGCATCTGCCCGAATCGCAAACCGCCTGCTACAGGACAAATCTCTTCAACTCAAGACGGGGTTGAAGCCGGGCGACGTCGTGCCCGGAGAGAACGTATACACGGTGCATACCGACGCTGTAGCGGGCTACCGTGCGGATAACCTAAAGCAGACCGTCCGCCTGCGTGCATACGCCCAGTATCCAGACGGTTCCCGTGAGCCGATCGAAGCGACGGTAGTGGTGTCTCGTAAGGAAGCATTTACAGACCCATACCCGCCACTGGCGTTTTCGCCTTCACCGCAGCTCCGTGTCGGCACGGACGGCGTCGACATCGCGCTGGGCAAGGGGTGGGTCTATGAGTTCTGGATTGACGGTCATCCGGAGCACAAGACTACCATTCAGGTACCCAGCGAGACGTCGGAGATATGGGTCGCGCAGCACCGCAGTATGAAACCTTCCACGCACAGCAGCTCCCGTTAGTGAGCCACAGTTACTCTTCTTCAGAAGCGCGGGGGTGCGCCTTGCGGTACACCTCCTTGAGCCGCTGGCGGCTGACGTGGGTGTAAATCTGGGTTGTGGTCAGGTTGGCGTGACCGAGCAGCTCCTGCACGGTGCGAAGGTCTGCGCCGTTGTCCAGCAGGTGGGTGGCGAAGGAGTGGCGCAGGGAATGGGGAGTGGGCTTGAAGGCGGTGGACAGCTCTGGTGCGTAGCGGTCCAGTACCCGACGCACACTGCGGTCGGTCAGGCGGGTTCCCCGATGGTTCAGGAACAGCCAGCCTTCGTCTCTGCCCCCACCTTTCTGCAACAACACCGGGCGAGCGCGGTTGAGGTAATCGATCAGTGCCTCCTGCGCCGCCCGTCCGAACAGCACCACCCGCGTCTTGTTTCCCTTGCCGGTGACCTGAATGGCGTTCTGGCTCCAGTCGATGTCCTGCACGCGCAGGCTGGTCAGCTCGCCCACGCGCATCCCACTGGCATACAGCAGTTCCAGAATGGCGCGGTCGCGGATGGACAGGGGGTCTTCGCCCTGCGGCGCGGTGAGCAGCTGTTCTACTTCCTGCTGCGCCAGCACTTTGGGCAATTGCTGGTCGTGTCGGGGGGCGGTTACCGCCTGTGCGGGGTTACTCGATGTGAATCCGCGATGCCGCAGGTATTTGAAAAACGCCCGCAGCGCCGCGATTTTGCGCTCGACACTGCGCGGCGACAACGCCAGCCGGTGCAGCTCCGCCAGGAACGCGCGAACGATGCCCGGTTGCACCGCTTCCCAGCCCACCTCGGGGTAATTCCGCTCCAAAAACTCAGCGAACTGCACGAGGTCGCGCATGTAGCTGCGCACGGTGTTCTCCGACGCGCGGCGGCGATGCCGCAGGTCGGTGATGAAGGCGTCTATCCACTCGTAGCGCTCATCTGGCGTGTTCATATTGCGTCAGAAACCACCGCAGTGCCTCCTGTGCCCGTTCCACCTTCGCGGCGATTCGCTGCTGGCGGTCACGCACGGGAGGCTGCGGCTCCGGTAACAAGCCGAAGTTCGCGTTCATCGGCTGGAAGTCCTTACCCGGGTAGCGGCTGATGTACTCCAGCAGCGCGCCCATCATCGTGTCCGCAGGCAAGGTCACTGGGGGTAGCCCCTTCACCAGCCTTGCCGCGTTCATTCCCGCGACGATGCCGCACATTGCGCTCTCGATATAGCCCTCCACGCCCGTAATCTGCCCCGCGAAGAAGATGCATGGCTCCGAACGCAGCTGCAGCGTCGGCTCCAACAGGGTGGGAGAATGGATGTAGGTATTGCGGTGCATCACCCCATAGCGCACGAACTCGGCGTTCTCCAGCCCCGGTATCAGGCGGAACACGCGCCTCTGCTCGCCCCACTTCATGCGCGTCTGGCAGCCCACCAGACCGTACAGCGTGCCCTGCAGGTTCTCCTGGCGCAGCTGCAACACCGCGTACGGACGCTTGCCGGTGCGTGGGTCACGCAACCCCACTGGCTTGAAGCGGCTGAATCGCAGGGCATCCCTGCCTCGTTGGGCGATTTCTTCGATGGGTAAACACCCCTCGAAGTAGCGCGGCTCTTCGAAGTCGTGAGGCTCAACGGTCTCCGCTGCCAGCAGAGCGTCCACGAAGGCTTCGTACTCCTCGCGCGTCATAGGGCAGTTCAGGTAGGCGGCATCCCCTTTGCCGTAGCGCGACGCCGTGAAGATACGCTCCATGTTCAGCGTCAGCGCGTCCACGATGGGCGCGACCGCGTCGTAAAAATACAAACGCTGGCTGCCGGTCAAGCGGGCAATCGCCTGCGCCAGTGCGTCAGAAGTGAGCGGTCCGGTCGCGATGATAAGCGGGCGCTCGGCAGGGATGTCGGTAACCTCTTCGCGGACAATCTCAATCAACGGATGCGCCTCCAGCCTCTGGGTCACCACCTGTGCGAACAGATGGCGGTCTACCGCCAGTGCCTCTCCGGCAGGCACGGCGACCTCCTCCGCGCACTGCAGCACCAGGGAATCCAGCTGCCGCATCTCCCACTTCAGCAGTCCAGAAGCAGTGGTGAGCAGGTTCGATTTGAACGAGTTCGAGCAAACCGGTTCGGCGAGGTACGGCGTCTGGTGAACAGGTGTCTGGCGCACCGGTCGCATCTCATACAGGCGCACCGGCACTCCGGCGTTCGCCGCCGCCCATGCCGCTTCCGAGCCTGCGAATCCTCCCCCGACGATAGTGACACAGCTCATCGCTGCCATCGGTATTCCTCCCCGCCACATGATATCCTGATCACCTGCCGCAGGATGCACAGGCTGTCTCTGGTATCGCCTGAAACGCACGACCGAGCCACTCCAGCAACAGGGGGCGTCTTTCCGCCATAATTGCCACCACCTCTTCGTGCGAGAGGCGCGAGGGACTGATGCCAGCCGCCCAGTTGGTGACAATGGCAACCGCCGCGTAGCACATCCTGAGTTCGTGGGCAAACACCACCTCCGGTACGCCGGTCATGCCTACCACGTCTGCACCCCAGTAGGCGAACATCCGGATTTCCGCAGGGGTCTCGTAGCGCGGTCCGTCGGCGCACAGATAGGTGCCCCCGAAGTACACAGGCACATCCAGCGGCTCGGCGGTGCGCTCCAGAACATGCCGGATTTCGGGACAGTAAGCCTGAGTGAAATCGGTATGCACGACCTCGCCCGGTCGGTCGAAGATGGTGAGTGGTCGCTCACGGGTGAAGTCGATGAAGTCGCTAATCAGCACAAAGTCGCCCGGCTTCATGGAATGGTTGAGCGAGCCAACCGCCGCAGTGGCGATAATGCGCGTCACACCGCATTGCTGTAACGCCAGCATGTTCGCACGGTAGTTGATGCGATGCGGGGGCAGGGTGTGCCCTTCGCCGTGTCGCGGGAGGAAAACCAGCGGAGTGCCGTTCAAATGCCCTTCCAGTACCGTTGCCTCGCCGTAGCGGGTACACAACACACGCTTGCGCTCTACCGTGAAGCCCGGCAAATCGCTCATCCCGGTACCGCCGATTAGCGCAAACATGCTGTTCGCCTCCCTTCCATAATGAACTATTATCCATGGAAGGTGCCTTTACCTGTATCGAACAACAAAGCCGCCCGCAGTCCGCGAGCGGCTCGTGATAGACACGCAGGGTTACGCGGAACGGCGTCTTCGCAACAGCAGACCCGCCAGCCCTAACCCCAGCACGCCGACGGTGGACGGCTCGGGCACGACCGCCAGGTTATCCAGATAGAAAGTATAGGGCCCTACGACGCTGCTGTCTGCCGGGGTGATGGCAAGGCACTCCAGCACCGCTTTGCCAGTGGTCGACTGCAGAATGCCGTTGCCAGTGAAGGCCACCACAGGCTCGTTCGGGATGTCGAATACCACGTTGACCCACTGCCCCTTGGTGGTAATCAGTTTGCCTGCAGGTGCGTTGCCCGATTTGGATGGTGCGCCGACGAACTCAATAGGGCCGGAGGTGCCGCCGTTTCCACCAATGGGTCCCGTAGGGTTGGTCTCCCGCAATCCCAGCGTCAAGCGAAAATCCGGTGTTTCCGCAGGCACGTATACCCACAAGCTGAACGGAAGGGTCACCGAAATGATGGGGTTCGGTAGGTTTGCCGCATTGAACGTGGTCAGACGCACCCAGGGGTTGGTCTGCGCCGCTTTGAACTGGAACGAGACCTTCAGCGACTGCGTGCCGGACAACGCCTTCTCATCACTGATGGCTGCCAGATTCGGTGATGACTCCAGAAAGCCTGCTGTAGAACCTGAGAAGTTCGGTAAGCGGAACATCACCTGTCCATTAGCACCCAGCTGGTAGCCCTCAAAGTCGGTGAGGAGCTGGGCGAAGGTCGGCATCGCACACAGCGTGAATGCCGCAACCAGAAGCGCGTGCCACTTTCGCATGGTATGGAACCTCCTTTCGCAAACCGAGATTGGAGCAAAGCGTGTGAAAACATGACACCGCTATTGCGCCAGAGCCAGTGTAGCACGTCCAGCAGCACCTGTCAATATGTCGGGCAAAATCAGAAAGGATTCCCGTATTTTTAACAGGTTAGGACTTACGCAGTTGCAATAGGCACCTGACCAGCCATGCATTTTTCAACGACTGCGGAGACGATTTACTGTCATGCTGAGAGCAAGCGAGGCATCTCAGAGCCACAAAAGAGATTCTTCGCTTCGCTCAGAATGACAGAAGTTGTCTCTTCAGGTTACAAACTTTCGTGCAGCCTTTGAACTGCGTAACTTCTACAGGTATCTATCGCCACGATTCGCCTGCCGGGATATTCCTGCGTCCTGCGCGCCAGAATCGGGTATAATACGCCTGCGATATTCTGCAAGCAGCGCGGGAGATGAACCAGAACAGGTTCGACATCATTGTGGTGGGTGCAGGACACGCAGGGTGCGAGGCGGCGCTGGCAGCGGCGCGAATGGGCTGTCACATCGCTGTCATCACGCTCGACCCCACACGGGTAGCGCACATGCCCTGCAACTGCTCCGTCGGAGGACCCGCCAAAGGACATCTGGTGCGCGAGATCGACGCCCTCGGCGGGCAGATGGGCATTGCCACTGACCTGAACCTGACCCACATCCGCTTCGTGGGCACAGGCAAGGGACCGGCTATCCAGACCCTTCGCGCCCACGCCGACAAACAGCTCTACCCGCGCTACATGCGCGCCGTGCTGGAGTCGCAGCCGAACATCGACCTGATACAGGGCGAGGCGATAGAGGTTGTTGCACACGCGGGCAAGGTGGAAGGTATCCGCCTGAAAGACGGGCGGGAGCTGCGGGCGAAGGCGGTGATAATCACCTCGGGTACGTTTCTGAACGGCTTGATACATATCGGCGAGAAGCAAATCCGTGCGGGACGGGCGGGCGAGCCGCCTTCCGTCGGGCTGTCCGAATCGCTTCGCCAGCTGGGCTTTCGGCTGGGGCGATTCAAAACCGGCACCACTGCCCGTGTCGCTAAAGAGAGCGTGGATTTCTCGCGTGTGCAGGTGGTGCCATCCGACCCCAACGCGCCGCCCTTCTCGTTCGTACATGAACGATTGGACCCGCCGCGCGAACTGCTGCCCTGCTGGCAAACGCGCACCACCGAAGAGACCCATCGCATCATCCGCGAGAATCTGCACCGCTCCGCGCTATACGGCGGCAGGATTACCGGCGTGGGTCCACGTTACTGCCCCTCCATTGAGGACAAAATCGTGCGGTTCCCCGATAAGGAGTCGCACCCGGTGTTTCTCGAGCAGGAGGGCTGGGAGACGAACGAACTGTATGTGCAGGGCATGAGCACCAGCCTGCCCGAGGAGGTGCAGCTGGCTTTCCTGCGCACCCTGCCCGGTCTGGAAGAGGTGGTGATGATCCGCCCGGGCTACGCAGTGGAGTACGACATGGTGTACCCCGACCAGCTGAAGCCCACGCTGATGACACACGAGGTGCAAGGGCTTTTCCTCGCGGGGCAAATCAACGGCACATCCGGCTACGAGGAAGCCGCAGCACAGGGGCTGGTGGCGGGCATCAACGCCGCGCTGTTCGTGCAGGGGCGCGAGCCGATGGTGCTGGAACGCCACACGGGCTACATCGGCGTGCTGATCGATGACCTCATCACCAAGGGGGTGCAGGACCCCTACCGGATGCTGACTGCCCGCGCAGAGTTTCGCCTCGCCCTGCGCCACGACAACGCCGACCTGCGCCTGACACCCATTGGCAGGCAGGTGGGACTGGTGGATGATGAGCGATGGAGTCGATTTACCGCCAAGCGGGATGCCATCGAACGCGAAACGCGCCGGTTGCAGCAAACCGTCATCACGGGCAGGCACAACCCGCTGTTGCAGGAACACGGTCTCGCGCCGGTGGACGGACCCACCAGCCTGTATGACCTGCTGCGCCGTCCGGAGGTCACCTACGAGACCTTGCTGCAACTGGCGCCTGTGGACGAGCCTGCCTCGCGCGAGGTGGCGGAGCAGATCGAGCTGGCGGCGAAGTACGAGGGCTTCCTGCGACGGCAGCAACAGCAGGTCGCGGAACACCAGCGGCTCGAGGGGTTGCTTATCCCCGAAGATATGGACTACGGCATGGTGCGCGGTCTGTCGCATGAGGGAAGGGAGAAGCTCTCGCGGGTGCGCCCCCGCAGTGTGGGGCAGGCATCGCGCATCCCGGGCGTCCGCCCATCCGATATCGCTGCGCTGTTGATACATTTGAAGAGCAGGGTAATGGAACCCGCTGGAGGGGTAGACTCCCGCCGAGCCATTGGGTAACGCCTCGGTTGCCTCTAATAGGCAACCTCTTTCCATGTGCCAGCTCCAACCTCGTGGTAAACACGTAGCCTTTCTCGTCGGCTAGCGGGTCTTTTCGCATTTTGCAGCTGGATGGTGATTTCCCGCTCCTCGGGGTTGCCCCAAAGGTAACGTTCATGCGTGGGGTGGTCGGCATCGGTGTAATCTTGTTTGTGTCTTGGGGTGCCGTGGATGTTCCCCTTCCTGTCCAAAAGCGGTTGGGGCGCGCGATGCATCCGAACCGTTATCTTTTCCGGGTAAACGTCCACCGACGCGAAATCTGCCGGGTAGCCCGCCGTTCCCGCCGGGACGATATGTGCGATTCCGTTGACCCATTTCGCCGCCGTGAGATGGAGATGACCGCTGAAGACAGCAATGACTTGATGGGCGTGTGCGTGGACGACTTTGCAAGTGCGCTCATCTCGAACCTTCCAGCTGTCAAAACCGAAACTGGCTTTCAAAACCTCTTCGTCCCGCATCGGTACCAGTGGAACATGAGTTGCCAGTATAACGGGACGACCTTGCAGAAAACGGAAAGCCCGCTCCAGGAACGCATTTCTGGCTTCCGTTACTGCGTCGCCGAGTCGGTGAGCACCACTGGTATCCACGACAATGAAACCAATTCCCTTGCACGTAAACACATAATTACGCCATCCCTCGCCAAAACACCAGTCGTAGGCAACGTATCGTTCGGGGATGCCCTCGCCCTGACCGTTTTCGTGATTACCGACGCACGGCAAGAAAGGCACCTTCAGGCGGCTCAGCAGAAGGTTTTTCAACGTGCGGAAATCGTCGCGATAGTCCGGAATTTCGCCGTCAACGATGTCGCCTAACGAGAGGATAAAATCCGGCGGTTCGCAACCATGTTGACCGTTCGCGCATTCCAACGCCCAAAGCGCCTTCTCGTTGGCTAAAGGGTAGCCTTCGGACCTGTCAGGTACCTGCGCTGCGCGAACGTGCATGTCATTCCAGAGAATGAAACGAAAAAGCCTGCTCACCGGCACGGCGACTTACCCCCTTTCGCACATGGATGACAAACGTATACCGCTGTAGCCAACTGCATAGTCCCGTCACAATCCCTCGCTGAGATAGAAAGAAAGTTCCGGCGCTGCAACAGGGATATTGGATGCCATACCTACAGGTTGGTTGCGACGCAGCTGTGCCCCGCCACCCAAACGGTCAACTCGTCGGCGTTTATCCTGGGGATTCGCAGTTCACTGCGTATTCCCCTGCCTTACCGTCTTGACGACATCTACAAAGCCCCGTGGTTGGACAGTCCATTTCCCAGCCATACTCTACAACCCTTACCCCCTCATTGCGCTTCTCTACCCCTTCAACGCCCCAGCGACCATCGTCTCGTGGATCCGGTCGCGGAACAGCCAGTACACGAACAGCACGGGCAGCATCACAATCACCAGCCCTGCAAACAGCGCGCCCCAGTCGCTCTGGTACTGTTCCACCATCAGCAGGTTGGCGATACCAAGTGGCAGGGTGCGCCTCTCGTCGCTGCTCATGATGACCAGCGCGAGGGGATATTCGTTCCACAAGCCAATCGCGTTGAACACTCCCACCACGATGATTCCCGGCTTCGCCAGCGGCAGCATCACCTTCCAGAACGCCCGCGCGGGGCCGCAGCCGTCAATCAGCGCCGCTTCCAGCAGCTCCTGGGGCAGGGTCTGGAAAAAGCCCGTCAGTACGAACACCGTAAACGGCAGGGAGTACGCCACATAAACCAGCGTCAAGCCGTGCAGGGTATCCAGCAAACCCAGCCGCGCCAGCAGCAAGAACAGCGGCACTATAGTGAGGAAAAGCGGGAACATCATTCCGCCCAGGAACGCCCCAAACAGCCAGTTCGCGCCGCGAAACGGATAGCGGGCGAAGATATACGCCGCCATCGCGCCGATGGGCAACAGGATTGCCAGCGTGCTGAGGGTAACGATGAGGCTGTTCATGAAGTAACGGGCGATGCCCGCCTCCTGCCATGCCCGCACAAAGTTCTGCCATTGCGGCGACCGAGGCAAGCCCCACGGCGAGGTGAAGATTTCGGGTCCCGTCTTAAAGGCGGTCATCAGCACCCACAGCAGGGGCACGACCACCGACAGGGCGAATATCCACAACCCGCCACCAATCAGCACGCGCCGCATCACGCCCTGCCCTCCTGCGGGTTATGGCGAAGCAGTGCCAGAATCGCCCCGCTCAGCGCCATCACCACCATGAAGTTCACTATCGCCAGCGCGGTGGCATAGCCAAAGTCGCTGTGTTTGAACGCCTGCTCATACAGGTAAGTCAGCATCACCTCGGTGGCGCGGTCGGGACCGCCCTGTGTCATCAGGAACACGAGCGCGAAGATATTCATCGTGCCGATTGCCATGTAGACCAAAGCAATCCGCAGCACCGCCCACAGCAGGGGCAGGGTCACGTGACGCAACCGCACAAGACCCGCCGCCCCATCCAGCGTCGCTGCCTCCATCACCTCGTGCGGGATGGTGCGCAGGGCTGCACTGAACAGCATGATATAAAACCCCAGCGCGTGCCACACGTGCGCCACGCCCACCGCCGCCAGCGCAGTGCGTTTGTCGCCCAGCCACGCAATCGCCCACGCTTCCAGACCGACCGCCTTCAGCGCGCCGTTCAGGATGCCGAAGGAAGGGTTGAGGATAAACAGCCACAGCACAGCCACCACGACCAGCGAGATGACCTGTGGAAACAGGTACACCGCCCGCAGGAAACGCGCCGTGCCCGAGTCGTGCCCGACGGCGTGCGCCAGCGCGAGCGCAAGTGCCAGGATGACGATGCTTGTGCCCACAAACAGCAGCAGATTGTGTCGCAGCGCCAGCCACACAATGGGGTCCGCGAAGATCTGGCGGAAGTTCTCCAGTCCGATGAAGGTACGGCTTTCCGAAATTCCCCGCCAGCGATACATCGAGAAGGCGAACGCCTGCAGCACCGGCGCCACCACGAACAGCGCATACAGCACCGTTGCCGGTAGCAGAAACCCGGCGATGAATATCCCGCGGGAACGTCCGCTCATCGCCCCTGTCCGCGTTTGTAGGTGTGCTTGGGAAGGTTCTTGTCCTGCCGTGCCGCCTCCGCCGCCGCTTCCAGTCGCTCGACAAACTGCTCGGGCGTGATGTTGCCCGACAGCAGCGCAGCGGTGGCGTCTTCTACCGCCTTGCCCAGCTTGGGGTACCACTGACGGTACTCCACCGACCAGACGGTTTTCGCCCTGCGGAACACCTCGACGGGTTCTTTCAGATGCTCGGGGAAGTTTGCCTGGTCGCTACCGCGGATGGACATCAGCGTGCCCTTCTGCTCCACGAACTGCTTCGCCTTCTCCAGCGAGGTCATATATTTGTAGAAGTCAATGGCGAGTTCGCGGTTTTTGCCCTTGGTGGGAACCATCCACGGCTCGATGCCGATACCGACGGCGGTCGGGTCGCCCTTGCCGTCGTCCAGCACCGGTGGCAGGAAGAACCCCATGCGGAAGTTCGGTGGCAACACGTTGCGCATTTCCGAGTGCAGCCAAGTGCCGCAGGGTATCATCGCGGCGCGTCCTGAAATGAACTCCATCTGCGCCCCGGTGTGGTCCATGCCGTTTGCACCTTCCTGGAAATACCCACGGCGGCGCAGCTCGTCCATCATCTGTGCCGCTTTCAGGAACGCCGGCGACTTCCACGCACCCGGCACGAGATTTTGCGCGTCATCAAAGGCTTCAATGCCCCCCGCGCTGATGACCCACGGGATGAGGAACCCGCTGACTGCGTAGGCGGGGTAGATGCCCTGATAGGTGATGGGCGCGATGCCCTTGGCTTTAATCTTCTCGCAGAGGTCCAGCAGTTCGCTCCATGTGCGTGGTGGTTTCCAGCCGTTTTTCTCAAACATGTCCTTGTTGTACCACCAGCCGAGCATACTGAAGAAGTAGGGTAGCATGTAGGTCTTGCCCTGATACTGGCACAGCTCCAGCAGGGCAGGCTCGAAGGTATCGCGCCATTTGCCTTCGGTTTTACCGTAGGGCGGGCTGTCCAGATATTCATCCAGCGGGATAACCTGCCCCTCGTACACCAGTGCCCAGTGGTCCATACCCCAGCCGGGGTAGGTTAGGTCGGGGGGGTTGCCCGCAATGAAGCGTGGGCGCAACTGTTCCCACACACGCGGGTTACCCCATACCTTGATTTTGACGCCCGGATGTTGCTGTTCGTATTCGCGCGCCGCCTGCTCGAAGAAGTCAATGCCATATCCACCCTTGAAGCAGGCGACCTCCAGCTCTTTGGTGGCAGTAGTGGACTGTCTACCGCAAGAGACGACCACCACCGCAGCTAGCGCAATGGCTATCGCAGGCAGGGTGTGTTTGATATATTTCATTTTCGCTGTACCCCCTACGTTGGCTTTCGTGTGATGCTGAAAAGCAGGCTAAGGCCTGCGGCTACTTCCGCGTGTCATGCTGAACAGTGTGAAGCATCTCTGAGATTCTTCGCTTCGCTCAGAAAGACAATGATGCTGCCATTATGCTGTCATGCTGAAGTCTATGTTGTTTGTCAAGGGCTACCAGCCGCTACCCCCCCACAGCGGGCATATACTCAGACAC